>NZ_LS483488.1:1500000-1680937 GCF_900478295.1 Helicobacter pylori NCTC 11637 = CCUG 17874 = ATCC 43504 = JCM 12093 | reverse complement strand
GGCGTTATTATAGCGTGAATAAGTGGTGAATGAAAAAGGAATAACATGTGAATGAAATGTGAATGAAGCCCTAAAATTAAGGTGTTTCTTTTAAGGGTTTGTCTATAATGCTTGCTTTATAATAAGCTAATGGATGCGAAAAAAGGATTTTCATGCTGCTTTGCGCTGGAAGGAATGAAACTTTAAAAGGGGCGACGCCTATTGGTGTGGGTTTGATAGAGAGCGCGATTAATTTAACGAGAATATGCCTAAAAAACCCTCATGCAGAAAGCCTTATTTTCATAGGGAGTGCAGGGAGTTATAGCCCAGAAATGGAGCTTTTAAGCGTGTTTGAAAGCGTTTGCGGCTATCAAATTGAAGAGAGTTTTAGCCATTTAAACAGCTACACGCCTTTGGATAATTCCATTCACATAGAAACTGAAGAGAAGGCTCTTTTTGAAAGGGTGGGCGTGAATAGCAGTAACTATATCCACACCGGTGAAATGTTTGCTAAAAAAATGGTTCAAAAGGGCGTTTTATTAGAAAACATGGAGTTTTTTAGCGTTTTAAGCGTGGCTAAGGCGTTTTCTTTGAAGGCTAAAGGGATTTTTTGCGTGAGTAACCATGTAGGACTTAACGCGCATCAGCAATTTAAAGAAAACCACGCCAAAGTCAAACAGATTTTAGAAAACATCATTGATAGTTTAATAATTTAATAGTTTAGCTATCATGGGGCATTCTAAATTAAAGGCGGTTGGATGTTTGAAAAAATACGCAAGATTTTAGCGGATATTGAAGATTCGCAAAATGAAATTGAAATGCTTTTAAAATTAGCGGATTTGAGTTTGGGGGATTTCATTGAAATTAAAAGAGGGAGCATGGACATGCCAAAGGGCGTGAATGAAGCGTTTTTTACGCAATTAAGCGAAGAAGTGGAGCGATTGAAGGAGCTTATTAACGCTTTAAATAAAATCAAAAAAGGGTTATTGGTGTTTTAAATGTGCGGGATTGTAGGTTATATAGGGGATAGCGAGAAAAAATCCATTCTTTTAGAGGGCTTAAAGGAATTGGAATACAGAGGTTATGACAGCGCGGGTTTAGCCGTATTGAGTAATGATCGTTTGGAAGTGTTTAAAACTCAAGGGAAATTAGAAAACCTTAAATCAGAGCTTAGAAATAAGGAGTTTCTGGATTTTGGCGTGAGTATCGCTCACACCAGATGGGCCACGCATGGCAAGCCAAGCAGCGCGAACGCCCACCCGCATTTTACAGAAAATTTAGCCTTAGTGCATAATGGCATCATTGAAAATTATGCGAGTTTGAAAAAAGAATTGGAAAGTAAAGGGCATGCGTTTTTAAGCCAAACGGACACGGAAGTCATTGCGCATTTATTAGAAGAAACGCTTAAAAGCGAGAGCGATTTATTGAAAGCCTTTGAAAAGAGCATCAGCCTTTTAAAAGGGAGTTATGCGATTTTAATGCTCCATAAAAGGGCTAAAGAGAGCCTCTTTTACGCTAAATCTTCTTCACCTTTAGTCGTGGGTAAGGGCAAAGAGGGGGTATTTTTTGCGTCCAGTTTGAGCGTGCTAGCCCCTAAAGTGGATCAATTTGTCATTTTAGAAGAAAACAGCGTGGGGCAGATTTCTTTAGAAAATTTTAAAGATTTAAACAATATTGAAAACATGAAAGATTACGCTTTTGAGAATAAGGATTATTCTAAAGGGGATTTTAGGAATTATTTAGAAAAAGAGATTTATGAGCAGCATAGCAGTTTGTTGGAGTGTTTAGAGGGGCGCTTGGAAGCCTTGAGTGTGTATTGCGAGATCGATCCTGAATTTTTAGAGAATGTGAATGAAATCACGCTGTGTTCTTGCGGGAGCAGTTACCATGCGAGTTTGGCGAGCGTGTATTTGTTTGAAAGATTAGCCAAAATAAGAGCGAGGGCCATTTTAGCGAGCGAATACCGCTACGCTAATTTTAAAAGCAACCCTAACGAGCTTTTTATAGCGATTTCTCAAAGCGGTGAAACCGCCGACACTTTAGAAGCCTTAAAATTAGCCAAAGCCCAAGGGCTTAAAACCATTAGCTTGTGTAACGCTCCCTTTAGCATGATGAGCCGCATTAGCGATCACACGCTTTTGATCAGAGCGGGGGTGGAAAGAAGCGTGGCATCCACTAAGGCGTTTTCTTCGCAAGTGATGCTTTTATGGCTTTTGAGCGTGTATATAGGCAAACAGCTAGGGACCATCTCTAAAGAAGAAGAAAGAATCCAGGCTAAAAACATGCTCAATAGCGTGAATGCGATGAAAGTAGAGCCTAAATTGCATGAAAAAATCAAGCGCTTATCCAAACGCTACTTGCATGGGCATGGCTTTTTTTATATCGGGCGCGATGTGTTTTACCCGCTCGCTTTAGAAGGGGCGCTAAAACTTAAAGAAATCAGCTACTTGCACGCTGAGGGGTATGCGAGCGCGGAGATGAAGCATGGGCCTATTGCGTTGGTGGATTCTAATCTTTTTACCATTGCTTTATTGTCTAAACATTTGTTATTTGATAAAACCAAAAGCAATATTGAAGAATTGAGCGCTAGGGATTCTACGATTTGCGTGTTAAGCTCTGAAATTTTAGAGATCGCTGATGATTTTATCCAATTAGAAGAGAGCGAAAGCTACATGGAAGAATTTTTCCGCATGAATTTAGCGGTGCAGCTTTTAGCTTTAGAAATCGCTATGCGTTTGAATCACGATGTGGATCACCCAAGAAACTTAGCTAAAAGCGTTACCGTGGAATAAAAAGCGATTAGGAGTCAAATAATGGAAGTGATTTGTAAGCATTACACCCCTTTAGACATTGCAAGCCAAGCGATCCGCACTTGCTGGCAGAGCTTTGAATACAGCGATGATGGAGGCTCTAAAGATAAGGAACTCATCCACAGGGTGGGGAATATTTTTAGGCATTCTTCCACTTTAGAGCATCTTTATTACAATTTTGAAATCAAGGGCTTGAGCAGGGGAGCGTTGCAAGAATTGAGCCGGCATAGAATAGCGAGCTTGAGCGTGAAATCAAGCCGCTACACTTTAAGGGAATTGAAAGAAGTGGAGAGCTTTTTACCCCTTAATGAAACGAATTTAGAAAGAGCGAAAGAGTTTTTAGTGTTCGTGGATAATGAAAAAGTGGATGCAATGAGCGTTTTAGCTTTGGAAAATCTCAGGGTTTTATTGAGCGAGTATAACATTAAAAACGATTTAGCCAAATACGCCATGCCGGAGAGCTATAAAACACATTTAGCGTATAGCATTAACGCTAGGAGCTTGCAAAATTTATTGACTTTAAGGAGCAGTAATAAAGCCTTAAAAGAAATGCAAGATTTAGCCAAAGCCTTATTTGACGCTTTACCTTGCGAGCATCAATATTTGTTTGAAGATTGCTTGAAGCACTAGATTTAAAAACGCCTTGTTTTAGCGTTTGGTTAGATGAAGTTTAAGGGGGTTTGTTGTAGGATTTTATCACGCCCCATAGTTGCGATATGGGGCAAATCTGTTCTTAAAAGGGTTTATCATGAAAAGAAAACATGATAAAAACTCTTGGTTAGTATTATACATTAAAATCTCTTTTAAGGGGTTTAAAGTGGTCTTTTCTATAGAAAAGTAATGTATTAGCCAAAGTTCCCCTGAGTTTAAAAGCTTAGGGGTTTCCTTTTCAAGCGGGTTTGCCTTTAACTTTTGGGGCGTTTTATAGGCTTCTAAGCTGTTTTTATCTAAAATCTCTTTTCTCAAGTTTTTGGGGAGGTTTTTGACATATTCTTTTCTGTCGGCTTCAGTTTTGGTGTTTTTCAAACAATCTAGAGCCTGTTGTTCCAAAAGTTTCCTAGCTTCAGGCGTGAGCAGTTTCTCATATGGCTCTAAGAGATAGCTTGGCAAAAAACACATTCCATTAGACACTTTTGTGATCATTTTGGAAGCAAATGACAATGCCTAATCTTTACATTGCAGAAAAAGCTAGCATGGGTCGTCTGATCGCTAGCGCGCTTTCAAATGATTACAACGCTCCTTGATTAGTGTTGAGACATTTAGCGATCTGGTTTAAATTGTTCCCCCACTTAGCTAATTCAATAATTAGTTCTTTATTAGCGATCGCTTTTTGTTTTTTAGATTTTGTTGAAGTTTGTGAGTTTTGAGTTAAAATGGAGTTTAAAACTAATTGCGAAAAGTTTAGATTTTTTTCTTGCATTTGAGTTTGGATAGTTTGCCATTGCTCTTTAGATAATCTAAGACTTTTAATAACTTGTTTGTTTGTTTGGATACTCACTTATTTCCTTAATTTTGATTTTTTTGGGGGGTCAAGGGGGATTGCCCCATTGCGAGCTATTTTGTAATTTTGTATTACAAAATATATGCTCGCCCTATTATTTTTACCCTATTATTTTTATTTTAGCATGGATTTGGTTAATTTAGATATAATGGGGTTATTATGATTGATTAAGTTAAGGAGATAAGATGTTAAGAGATGTAGAAATGGGGGCTAATTTTTATAAAGAGCTTGGCAAATTAGAAAAACAATTAGCTAAATATCAAAGTAAAGTTTTAGAAATTAAAACACAAATGAAAGAGATTAAAAAGCAATATTCTCAAGCTAAGAAAGATGAGAATTTAGCTAGTAAATATATTCCTAATGATGAGTTAAAACAAGACTTATTAGACATTGATAACCCTAATACGACTGAAAGCTTTAAACCTAAAAATGCTAATGAAATTTGGCAATATGCTCTTAATTCTTAGGGGCCAATAGAGAGTTAAAGCCAATTTTTAACCCCTAAAAAATCCACCCGTAATTAAAAAACACTTTAAAATGGCTGCCCCCTTCATTCAGGGTGATAGAATTGGTGGTTGCGCCATCGCTAGAAACGACCCTAGATTTCAACTGGACTAAAGGAACGCTAATGCCTATAGAATATTTAGAATGCTTGTAGCGGTAATTCAACCCACCGGTTACATTTAAATTACCGCTCCCTTTGTATTGGTTCAACAAATAATAGCTGTTGTATAAGCCCCTTAACCCCCCAAACACCCCAAGAGAGGAAGTGAAAACTTTCTTGGTTAGATTGTTTTTAGGGTTCTTTTCGTTAGTGTAATTGGTGATAAAGTCAAACAGTACATCCATTCCCACACCATAGCTTAATTGTTGGATTTTTTCGTTATTGGCTTGAGCGTAGTTGTATTTGATAATGCCATAAGAAGACAACCCTAAGTAATCATTAAAGTATTTTTGATAGCCCATTTTAAGATTAACGCCTAATAGGGGGGCTCCAAAGGGTCGTGAGGTTTTTGAAGCGCGATAGGTAGTGGCGCTAGATTTAGTGGATGAAAGGCTTTGACTGATCGCGCTAAGCATAGTGGTCGCAAAATCTTGCGTGTTCAAACTGGCGTTCAAATAGTTGGTTTGGCTGCTCAAATTAGTGTAATCCACCGGTAGGGCGTTTTGATCAATGAGTTGCTGCCAAACCGCGCTGGTAACGCCTATAAGCCCGGCGGGGACTTGAGAGCAATCGGTATAGATGGAATTGGGGTAACTGCTAGGGAAAGCGGGCTGATTTTGGCCGCCAAAACGAGAACACACATCATAGGTAGAGCCATCGGTATCTCGCACTTCATGCCCGTTGTCAAACACTTGCACTTCTTGCCCATTCACTTGCTCTATTTTCCCGCCCTTACAGCGCTCTTCTGGCCCATTGTTTTCTTCACACATGCGCACCCTTTGATAAGTCATGTTCCCGTTATGCGTATAGCCTAAAGTGTGCCCGTATTCATGGATAATGTCTCTTAATTGCATGATGGCGACTTTATTCAAATCTTTGCCAAACAATATTTCAGGATCTAAGAAAGGAGACAATATCCCTAAAGCGCCAAAATTGGTGCCATCATCGCCTGGGCCATTCGGGCCGCCATATTGAGACCCTAGCCCTAAATCCCCTCCTCTTGTGGGCAAGAGATTCACATAAATATTATTCGTAACTCTATAGCTATAGATAACATCTTGCGGCGTTAATATCACTGATCCTGTTTGCCCGTTTTCTATATTGTATTCATCTCCTTTATTTTTAGCGATCAATTTAGGATCAACAAGCCCATCGTTGTAAGGATTCACGCATGTAGAATAATCAGAATAACATGGCTTTGACAGGTTGTTGTCGCTAAACTGAAAGGGGGCGTTTTTAACGGCATCTTCCCAAGATTTAGAATCAAACACCGCCATCATGTTCAGCATTAAATTGGTCAAATTCTTGGCGTCTTGAGAGGTGAAAGGCGGCACTTTAGCCACACAATTTTCTTGATTTTCGTATGGAGGGCATGGGGGTTTAGAACCAGTGCCGTTACCGCTAGAAAATTGGTTGTAATTGATATAAGTCATTTGAAGATTGGTTGTAACCCTACTGAGCTTGTTAAACAGATTCTGCGTGCTGGCATCAGAAAATCGTGTGGTGTTGGTTTGGAGCTGTTGGAAGCCATCGGCGTTAAGCTGCGGGTCGTTAAACAAGCTTGCGGGCAGAATGATTTGAGATTGTTTAGGGATAGTCTCTATCACGCCCAAACTGACTACATTGCCTTGATCGTCTGTATAACTCAGCTCAATATTGTTTAAATTATAGGGCAGGAAGTTTTGTATCATAATCAAGCTGCTATCGCCATAGCCTGCTTCTTCAGCGCTTTCTTGGTTATAAGCGGTTACATACACAGGGTTTAAAGAATAAAAGGTTAAGTTGGTGATATTGTTCTCTGCAAACAACTCAGTCGCATTCTTTAAAATGGTGCTTTGGGAGATGTAGTATTTCCCATAGGTGCTTTGAGGGGTAATGGGTTTGGGTTTGGGTTTGGGTTTGGGTTTTTCTTGAGTGGTGGCTATGGTTTGTTCTTGGGTTTGTGTGCCTTGCAACAGCCCGGTTTCAAAGCCGGCTTCTATAAAAAAGCCGTCTTTTTGGTGTTTTTGGTAGGCTTCTACAGCGGTGAATGACCCGATTAGGGACAAACAAATCGTTTTGCTAGCGAGTTTTAACATAAAATCTCCTTAATGGTCTTTTTTAACATTTTTACTCAAAAGTAGTTTATAGTATGCATATATTTTAAACTAGCTTATTTTACCCCTTTTTGAAAAATGGCAGTATTGTTTTTTGTAAATATGGATATTAAACCGCACTAATGGGTAAAAAGTCTTAAAAGCAGCGCTAAAAAGAGTTTTAACCCATTCTTTAAGCGGTTTTATTTGCCTAAGCAAAATTCGCTGAACATGCTATCAAGCATTTGGCTGGTTTCATAAGGGCGGGTGAGCAAGTTCAAGTTTTCTATCGCGCTTAAAATGTGATAAGAAAAAAGCTCTAAAGTTTCTAAATGGTTTTTAGCGTTTTGCAATTCAATAATGGCGTTTTCTAGGGCGGTTTTTTGGGCTAGGGAAGTGAGTAAGAGCTTGTTTTGAGTGTCTAGTTTGGGGAAAAAGGCGCTGATTTTTTGGCTCAAATCTTTCAAACAAGCCCTGGAATTTAGGGTGTTGGTCTCTAGTAAAGCATAAGGGATTTTAAGATAAGATTTTAAAATTTTAAGCTCCAGCTTGGGGGCTAAATCGTTTTTATTCAAAACAACAATACAAGGCTTTTTAGCACGATTAAGGGTGTCAATAAGGTTAAAATCTTCTTTTTCTAGGGGTTTAGAAAGATCAAACACGCCCAAAATAAGGTCGCAATTTTCCAAACTTTTAAGGCTTTTTTCAATCCCTAAACGCTCTATTTTATCCGCGCTCTCTCTAATACCGGCCGTATCAATCAAGCGCACCTTATGCCCTTGTAGTTCAATGACTTCTTCTATAGTATCTCTTGTTGTGCCTTTAATATCGCTCACTAAAGCCCTTTCTTCTAAAAGCATGGCGTTTAATAGGGAACTTTTGCCGGCATTGGGTTTGCCAACAATGCTTAAGGCATGCCCCTTATTCCTTTGTTTTTGCGCGTTAGAAAAATCCAATAAGTCTTTAAAAGAGGCGATTTGTTTTTCTAAATTTTGAGACACTCCATTTAAAAAATCGCTAGGAATGTCTTCTTCGCTATAATCAATCAAAACTTCTGAGCTCGCCAAAAGCTTTAAAAGATTATTCCTAGCTTCTTCAATAAAAATTTTTAACTCGCCCTTAAGCTGCCTGGCTAGAGCGTTTAAAGCGCTCTCATCTTCACAAAGGATGAGCTGAACGCTCGCTTCAATTTCGCTCAAATCCATTTTATGGTTTAAAAAGGCTTTTTTACTAAATTCCCCCGCTTTAGCAAGCCTAGCCCCTAAATTCAAACAAGTTTGTAAGATATTTTGCGCTAAAAGAGGGCTTCCATGGCATTGGATTTCGCACACGTCTTCACCAGTGAAACTATAAGGGGCTTTGAAATAAATGACTAACGCTTTGTCTAATAAAACACCATCAGAAAAAATATCGCACACGTAAGCGTATCTGGGGGTGAAGTCTTGTTTTTGGGTGAGTTGTTTGAGGATGTTTAGAGCGTTATGGCCGCTGATTTTAATGATGCTAATCGCTCCCTTGCCTAAAGGGGTAGCGATAGCGGCGATGGTGTCATTCATTGTTGAAGTCGTTGATGACGATGTATTTTTCATCGTTTAAATTGGTTTTGATAGAGACATATTTGTTGGGGAACGCTTTTCGTAATTTCTTTAAAGCGATATAGGTTAAAACGCCATCAGGGGCTTTCATCTGCCCCTTACCCACTTCATGCACGGTCATGATCACGCTTTGGAGTTGCGCTTCCATAACCTTTTCTTGGTTTTGCAAAAAGGTGGAGATTTCTAAACGGATACTATAGCCATAAGCAGGGTGGATCCAGTTAAAGAGCAAGTAAGAAAGGGCTTTGTAACGATAGCCTTTCTCGCCAATTAAAAGAGCGGAATCTTCGCCATCAATATCAATCAATAACACCCCCGGTTCATAAAGGCTGACTTCCACTTTATTGATTTTATAGGGCAAGTGGGAGAATAAGTCTTTCAATTCTTGCTTAATTTCATGGAGTTTGTCTCCATTATGAGATTCTTCTTTAAGGTTTTTTTTAGGGGGTTTAGGGGTGATTTTTTCTTCTTGAGGCGTTTCTGTTTCTAATTTTTGTTTTTTTTCTTCTATATTGTTTTGATGGTTTTGATGGTTTTCTTTCGTGTTGGTTTCTTTAACGCTCTCTTCTTTAACCTCTTTAACGCTTTCTTTAACGCCCACTAAAATAATGGCTTCTTTTTTACCAATGCTTAAAAACCCTTTAGAGGGCGTTTGAATGACTTCGTATTGCAAATTAATAATGGGGCAATTCAAGGCGATAGAAGCTTGAATGAGGGCTTCTTCTAAGGTTTTAGCTTTGATTTCAATAAAATTTTGCATCAACTTTCCTTTTTGTTTTGCGCATGCATGCGTTTTTTATTCTCTAAGATTTTATTGATAATGAGTTGTTGCAACACCGAAAGGATGTTGTTCGTGGTCCAATACAAGACTAACCCTGCAGGGAAAGTGATTAAAAAGATCGTGAATAATAGGGGCAAGAGTTTAAAAATCTTTGCTTGCATGGGATCGGTCATGGTGTTTGGCGTAACGCTTTGGTGCCAATACATAGACGCTCCCATAAGAAGCGGCAAAATAAAATACGGATCCATGATGGATAGATCATGAATCCATAAGATCCACTCTGAGCTTTTCAATTCCACGGCGTTATAAAGCACTCTATAAATCGCAAAAAACACCGGGATTTGTAAGATTAAGGGCAGACAACCCCCTAGCGGGTTGGCCCCATGTTTTTTGTAAAGCTGCATCATGTGGGTTTGCAACTTTTGGGGTTCGCCCTTGTATTTTTCTTGGAGTTCTTTCATTTTGGGGGCTAATTCCTTGAGCTTTTGCATGCTCACCATGCCTTTATAGCTTAAGGGGTAAAGGATAAGGCGCACGATAATCGTTAAAAGAATGATAGCCCAACCCCAATTACCCACGAATTGATACAAATAATCCAGTAAAACAAACACGCCTTTCGCGAAGAAAGTGATTAAACCATACTCTATCACATCAGTGAGCATGGGTGAAATCGCTTTCAAAGAGCGGTAATCTTTAGGGCCAATATAGCCATGCAAATTTGCTTCATTTTTAAGGGAAATGAACCCTAAGGGGTTTTTAGTGCCGATTTCTGAATCAATTAAGGCTTCAAAACCTTGAGAATCTTTAGTGAAAAGCAAGGTGGTGAAATACCTATCCACGCTGGATAAAAAGAGGGTGTTAGAAAAGCGTTTGATCTCTTTAGCGTCTTTATCTTCAATTTTTTCAATTTTTTTGTCGTTATTTTCTAAAAGCACGCCTGAAAAGGTGTAGCTGTCCAAATCAGCCACCGGCCTGTAACCATTGGTGATCACATAGCTAGGGATAAGGTTATTGGGCGATTTGAAGGCGATTTTTAAATCATAATGCAAATCATCATAGAAAGTCAGGGTTTTAATGATAGTAAGAGCGCCTAAATCTTGGGTTAAAACAAGCTGTTCGTTAGGCCCAAGAGTGGTTTTTGAAGCGCTATAAGGGGTGTTGAACGCTTTGTTATTGAGCGTGGGGTCTAAAAAACGCACTTCTAAAGGCTTGAGTTTATCGGCTGCTAAAAGGGGGAGCTCTTTTAGGGGGGGTTGCACGTTTTCTTTGGAGCTAAAAAGATGGCCCACATGCTCTAAAAAGCCCTTTTGTTTAGGGGTTAGATACTTTTTATCCTTGAGATAAACCTGTTTGATGCGCCCTAAAGAATCAATTTCAATCCTGGCATGCTCAAAAGAAATCGTGCTTAACAAACTCTCTTGGGGGATGGTTTGAGTAACGCTAAAATGTTGGGCGTTGGGTGCGTTAGGACTTGTTGCTGTATGGTTGTTGGTTGTTTCTTGCTTTGTGGTTTGGGTTGTTGTTTTGTTTGGTTTTTGGAAAAAATAGCTATAAAGAGCGATAAACAAGAAAGACAGAGCGATCGCTAAAATCAAGCGGAGATTATTATTGTTGTTTCTATCCATTGTGATTAAACCTTAATGATGTAGTAAGTTGCGTGGCTTTTTGTGGGAACGAGCCAAAAAGTAATGGTTTTAAAATTGCGCTTAAAATCTTTATGAGATTGGATCAGGCTTGGGCGTTTCAAACGAGTGGTAGGGTAAGCAATGCCTCCAGAGCAAAAAGGGTTGCATGAGAGTATCCTTATAGCGATTTTACCTATGGCAATTAGGGGGCTTTCAAAAGAGAGCAACCATAGAGCGTAGTTGGAGCAAGTGGGATAAAACCGACAGCTTGAAGGGGTGAAAGCCGAAAAAAAGCGTTGGTAACCCCTAATTGATGCCGTAAAAATCGCGCTCAAAAAAGGCGTTTTATTGTTTCGCATAGGTATGAGTTATTCCTTTTTTCAAGTCTTTTAAGGCTTTGTTCATATAGTTTTTAATGGAAGTTAGCATTTCTAAAAAATGTTTTTCTAAAGCCCAAAAATCTAAATGGCAACAATCGCTTCTAGGCACAAACACCAAAGCAAGCCCTTGACAAAGAGTGGCATGCTTTAATGTAAGCGAACGCAAACGGCGTTTGATAAGGTTTCGTTTCACGGCGTTGCCGACTTTTTTGGACACGCTCAAGCCTAATAAATAAAGCGTTTTTTTGTCTTTAAGCCTACAAGAGAGCGGATCTTTAAAACCCTCTTTTTCTTTTGGCGGATCTTTTGACAAATCCAAAACAAAGAGCGAAAAAAAAGGGTTATGTTTTTTAAACCCCTTTTGATAAACCCTGTCAAACTCACTCTTGTTTTTTAAAGAGTCATAGGGTTTAGACGGAAAGCTTTTTTCTGCCCTTAGCTCGTCTGGCATTGATCACCTTGCGCCCGTTTTTGGTTTTCATTCTCACAAGAAAGCCATGGGTTCGCTTTCTTGGTGTGTTGTGTGGTTGGTAAGTGCGTTTCATTTAAAACTCCCTTGATAAAAATTAAACATAAACACAGATTTTAGCTAAAGAATGCTAAAAATTGACTAAAACTAATTTTTTTGATTCTTTTTATCTTCAACAAGAATGTAAAGCTGCTTCAAATTGTTCGTTTGCAATAAATCCACGACTTTGATAAAGTTATCCAAATTGCTTTTCTTGTCGCCTTGCAAGACAATAGGGGTGTCTTTAGCCAAAGTGGAAACCTTGTGTTTTAAATTTTCAAAGCTGATTTCTTTATCGTCAAAATAAAAAGAACCCTTATTAGAAATAGCGATCGTAACTTGTTTCTTGTCCAACACGTCTTTAGAATCAGTGCTATCCTTATCCACTTGAGGAATGCTAATAGGGAGCTTTGAAGTTTGCACAAAAGACGCCGTTGTAAGCACGATCACTAACAACACAAGCATGATGTCAATGAAAGGCACCACATTCATGGATTCTACTTTTTTCACCGCTCAATCCTTAGGCTTTGTTGTAAATCTCATGGGATTGCGTGTCAACCGGGTGGTGGAAAATATCCCATTTAGTGACTAAAATCTCGCTTTTTCTCACTAGCAAGTTATAAATCACAATCGCAGGGATCGCTACCAATAACCCCATTCCAGTCGCTTTTAAAGCAAGGGCTAAGTTAGTCATGATCGCTTTAGTGTCAATGCCAGAAGCGGATCCTAAATCCATAAAAGTGAGCATGATCCCCATAACCGTTCCTAAAAGACCGATATAAGGGGCGTTAGAACCAATCGTGGCCACTAAAGTCAGTCGTTTGTGTAAGGCTAATTCCAGTTTACGCCTGTCTGTGTAGTCATCTACACGAAGAGTGGCAAAAAACCACAACCTTTCTATTGCGATCGCTATAACGATGACTGATAAAAAGATCAAAAACCCTATAATCCCATAATCTACCATTTCTTTCATTATTATCCTTTAAAGTGGTGTTTTAAATCAGCAAGAATTTCTTTATTGAGCGCTTTTTCTTTAAGACTTTGTCTTTTATCGTGCAATTTTTTTCCTTTCACTAAAGCAATTTGGATTTTAGCTCTATTTCTTTGGTTAAAATACAATTTCAATCCTACGATACTCAAGCGTTCTTTAGACGCTTCAATCTGCCATTTCAATAATTGCTTTTTGTGTAAAAGCAACTTACGCTCTCGCCTTTCATTGGGCTTGTAATACGCATGGATTGTATCTAAATATGATATATGAACACCAAATAAAAAAGCTTCTCCTTTGATTATTTTAACAAAATTATCTTTTAAATTCACCCTAGTTTGCCTCAAAGCCTTCACTTCAGAGCCTAAAAGCGCTAATCCCGCTTCCAAAGTTTCCAAAATTTCATAGTCAAAATAGGCTTTTTTATTGCTGGCAATGAGTTTCATTCGCTCCCTTTTGAGTATTTTTTAGCCTAAAAAACGCACTCCCGCTCCCGCTAAAAAACCACTCCTTGCCTAATTCGCTTTCTATATTTTTTAAGGCTTGGTTAGTGAGCAAAGCCGGCTTTAAAAGATCGTTTAATCCGTTTCTGTCGCAAGTCTTTAGGCATTCCAAACTCGGCTTTTTAAGCCATTCTTTAGCTTGAGAAAAACAAGTTTCAGGTTTATAAGCTTGATAAACGGCTTTAGTGCTACAAAAAACATGATTTGGTGCATAGATTTCTAGGCGATTTTCTAAAGGCTCTTCTTCAAAATTTTCAATGACTTCGCCATAAGAAGTGGCGTTAGCGCTTTTGTATTGCGAGATGAAAAAGTTGGTGTCCGCACCCACTAAAGATCCTATGCTATAAAGCTCTTTTAAACTCAAACGCCAGTCAAAAATCTGATTTAAATGATACAATAGCCCCCCAGCATCAGCGCTCCCACCGCCTAATCCGGCTTGAGTGGGGATATTTTTTTCCACTTCAATCGCTAGGGTGTCTAGGGATTTGATGGCAGAATGAGAAAAATTTTTTGATTTTAAAAAATTCTTTAAAATTTGGAGGGCTTTAAAGAGCGAGTTTTCTTCTAAAGGGCAGTCAAAATCCCCTTTTAGCGAAAAGGAAAGCGCACTTTTGACGCTAATAATATCCTTTAGCTTATCTTTGACTAAACACATGCGAGAAATGAGCTTATGATAAGCCCCTTCTTTGTGAAGGATCTTTAAAAAAATATTGACTTTAGGATAAACTTCAAAAACATGCATCAAGGCTTAATGACCTTTTTGATGTTTTCTAACACGCTTTCATCTACGCACGCAGAAGCTTTTTGGTTTTCGCTCACAATGGCCTCTTTGAGTTCAGCGCGCAAAATAAGGGTGCTTTCAGGTGCTTCAAACCCTAAACGCACACTCCCTCTATCTATAGAAATGACTTTAATGTGGATGTTATCATCAATGACAATCCCTTCATTAACTTTGCGGCTGAGTATGAGCATGTCTAATTTCTTGTTCCTTATAGAGAAGAGCCAAACACAACGCTCTCTATAATATCGCCTTGCTTGATTTTATCCAAAACGCTAAGGCCTTCTGCACTAGTGATTTTGCCAAACACGGTATGCTCGCCATCTAGATGGGGCAAATCCACAAAACACAAGAAAAATTGACTCCCCCCTGTGTCTCTTCCGGCATGCGCCATAGAAATAGAGCCTCTTTTGTGCTTGTTGGGGTTGTGGGCCACTTCGCATTTAATGCGGTGTCCTGGCCCGCCTGTGCCTGTGCCATAAGGGCAGCCTCCTTGAGCCACAAAGCCGGCGATCACACGATGGAAGTTAAGCCCATTATAAAAACCCTCTTTAGCCAAAGTTACAAAGTTACTGACCGCTTGGGGCGCATCTTTGTAAAAAAGCTCTAGAGCGATATTGCCTTTATTGGTTTTGATTGTGGCGTAAGCGGTTTTTGCAAGCTCTTCTTCTTTAATTTCATAAGTTTTAATTGGATCCATCATAAACCTTTGCGATAAGCTTTTGTCATTCAAGTGATCTATTATAGCAACAAATTAAAACAAATGGTATTTTAGCCGATAGTGCCGTAGGATACTTTTGAAATTTAAGCGGTAAGTTGGATAATGGCGTTTTGGCGTAAAAGATTAGCGGTTGGTTGTTGTATCGTTTTATTTTCATGCATGATGAACGCTAATAACATTCAAATCGTTAGAGACGATCCGCCCCTTGATCCAACGCTCCCTGCATGGGTTTATTCTGTGGCGTTATTGAAAGTGTATTTTAGCGATGGGACTTATAAAGAAGGCTATGCGACTTTGCTCAAAAACGGGCGTTATATTGCTTCTTCTGAAACGCTCTATTCTAACGGCTTATACCCTAAAACGATTTTAGCCAAAATGCAAGACAGCAGCGCTAAAGAACTGATTTGTATAGCTAGCCTACGCCTTGAAGCGATGGATAGAAATCAAGGGCTTTCGCTTTTAAAAACCGCCGATTTTAGAGACGATTATTGCCATAAAAGAGAAGAGAGCTATTATCATGCAAGGATTTACACAAAATACGCTCAAACTTTTCATTCAAATCCCTATACCAATCAAAAAACACCCAATTCTGATCTCTACTACCCAGCGTTAAATGAGGGGAATTCTTTTTCTATACAGACAACGGACATTTCTGTGGCTGAACTTTTAAAGTCTAAAAAATTCCTTTCGCTTGATGCTTCTTTTAAAAAGGGGAGCGTGTTGTGGGGAGGGAGGCCTTATTTTAGCGAAGTGGGGGAGTTTATGGGGATGGCTAGTAGCACTTTAGAAAGCCAAGAAAGTTTGGTGATTATCCCTAAAGAAAAGATCGCGCGATTTTTAAGCGCTTTAAAAAATCAAAATATTTTTCAAAACATTCCCTAGATTTAAGCAAACCTTAAGCTTTCTATGACTATACTTTCATTTCCTTGTTTCAGCAAGGGCTTTTAAAAAGTCGCTTGATACCTTACAAGGATAGCTGATTAAAAGCAAACGATCTTTGAAAACTAAGCAAATTGATAGAAGTTCTTTTTAAAGGGATATTCTAAAACAATAAGCAATGACTTATCAAGTGGAGTGGGGGTTTTTATAACTCCCATTCTTGGATAAGGAATTCTTATCCAATCTGCCAATTGATTTCATTGATTATGATGATTATATCATTATGATTGATGACTGAATGGCATGAGAGTATTTTATTCAGGTTAGCGTTTAGCCAAACCTTTTTAAAAAGTTTCTTTCTGTTTTGTTGTTGTAATACTTAAGAACACAACCCGTTTTATTCAATCATCAAATAAAACGAGTTCTTGTGATACGCTAAAGCTGTTGTTAGGAATAACAACAGCCTATCAAAAAACAAAAAGAGCTTTAGGACAAACGCTTTTATGGAGAGTTTGATCCTGGCTCAGAGTGAACGCTGGCGGCGTGCCTAATACATGCAAGTCGAACGATGAAGCTTCTAGCTTGCTAGAGTGCTGATTAGTGGCGCACGGGTGAGTAACGCATAGGTCATGTGCCTCTTAGTTTGGGATAGCCATTGGAAACGATGATTAATACCAGATACTCCCTACGGGGGAAAGATTTATCGCTAAGAGATCAGCCTATGTCCTATCAGCTTGTTGGTAAGGTAATGGCTTACCAAGGCTATGACGGGTATCCGGCCTGAGAGGGTGAACGGACACACTGGAACTGAGACACGGTCCAGACTCCTACGGGAGGCAGCAGTAGGGAATATTGCTCAATGGGGGAAACCCTGAAGCAGCAACGCCGCGTGGAGGATGAAGGTTTTAGGATTGTAAACTCCTTTTGTTAGAGAAGATAATGACGGTATCTAACGAATAAGCACCGGCTAACTCCGTGCCAGCAGCCGCGGTAATACGGAGGGTGCAAGCGTTACTCGGAATCACTGGGCGTAAAGAGCGCGTAGGCGGGATAGTCAGTCAGGTGTGAAATCCTATGGCTTAACCATAGAACTGCATTTGAAACTACTATTCTAGAGTGTGGGAGAGGTAGGTGGAATTCTTGGTGTAGGGGTAAAATCCGTAGAGATCAAGAGGAATACTCATTGCGAAGGCGACCTGCTGGAACATTACTGACGCTGATTGCGCGAAAGCGTGGGGAGCAAACAGGATTAGATACCCTGGTAGTCCACGCCCTAAACGATGGATGCTAGTTGTTGGAGGGCTTAGTCTCTCCAGTAATGCAGCTAACGCATTAAGCATCCCGCCTGGGGAGTACGGTCGCAAGATTAAAACTCAAAGGAATAGACGGGGACCCGCACAAGCGGTGGAGCATGTGGTTTAATTCGAAGATACACGAAGAACCTTACCTAGGCTTGACATTGAGAGAATCCGCTAGAAATAGTGGAGTGTCTAGCTTGCTAGACCTTGAAAACAGGTGCTGCACGGCTGTCGTCAGCTCGTGTCGTGAGATGTTGGGTTAAGTCCCGCAACGAGCGCAACCCCCTTTCTTAGTTGCTAACAGGTTATGCTGAGAACTCTAAGGATACTGCCTCCGTAAGGAGGAGGAAGGTGGGGACGACGTCAAGTCATCATGGCCCTTACGCCTAGGGCTACACACGTGCTACAATGGGGTGCACAAAGAGAAGCAATACTGTGAAGTGGAGCCAATCTTCAAAACACCTCTCAGTTCGGATTGTAGGCTGCAACTCGCCTGCATGAAGCTGGAATCGCTAGTAATCGCAAATCAGCCATGTTGCGGTGAATACGTTCCCGGGTCTTGTACTCACCGCCCGTCACACCATGGGAGTTGTGTTTGCCTTAAGTCAGGATGCTAAATTGGCTACTGCCCACGGCACACACAGCGACTGGGGTGAAGTCGTAACAAGGTAACCGTAGGTGAACCTGCGGTTGGATCACCTCCTTTCTAGAGAAAAGCTTTTAACATTCGCTTGTTAAAAGCCAAAGAGTATTACCTAACAAAAGAACTTCTTGTTGCTTAGTTTTGAAAGATTGGGCTTATTCTTTCTTTTTTACTTCTTGATTGTTTTTAATATTTGCTTGCTTATTGTTTGTTATTTCTTAATGCTTATATTTTTAGTTGTTAGTGTCTTTATATTTAATGTTTAATGTGTTTAGTTTGCTTGTGTTGGTTTCTTAGATCTTGCTTTTTGTCTAAAGTTTTATTTTATAGTGAAAATCATAAGGGAGTAGGGGTTATTTTGCGATACCCTAAATCCTAAAACGCTTCAAAAGTTATCGTTTGATTGAAGTTAAGTTATTTTATAGCCAACACTCCATTGAAACAGAATCAAAAACAAAAACCATAGCCCACCAAGCAAAGACCTAACACCCAATAAGGGAAAAGGCTAAACGAAAACATGGAGCATAAGAATTGCGCGCACCGGCAAGTTTGATGAGCAGGAAAGACTTCAAATAACCTTTCATCGGTTTTAAGTCTGTTTTCTATGAGCCATTGGTATTGCTCCCTGAATAATTTTTCTTGCATGAGATAATAAGCGTCTAAAAGATAAAAGCATGCCAACAACACCCCTAAAACGCATAACCCATAAAGATGAGAGATCGCCTCTACTTTGAGGGATAAGACACCCACAGCGAGCGCGAGAGTCCATTTTTTGCACTCCAAAGAATTTTGTGCCATTCTGTTGATAATGCCTTGCAAGATTTTAAGCTCTTCTATAAGGATTTTTGCTCTGTCTTTTGGGGTATTTTCCATGTTTGATATTCATCTGTCAAAGTTAAAAGTCCAAGTCCCTTTGTCGGTTTTGATTTCAACTTCTATAAGGTTTTGACATTTATAATGCGCTGTGAAAGTTTCTCCAAATTTTAAATCCACTGCCATTGTGTTTTTCTTTCTTTCTAGATTTTTAATGATTTTTTCCATTTTGTCAATATTTTGCGTCGCTTCAGTGAGTTTGACTTGATTGGCTTTGATAGATTTTTCTTCAGAGCTAATTAGCTTGTCAGTAATTTCTTTGGCATGTCTAGGGATAGCTTCTTTCAAATAAGCGAAATAAAATTTCTCTACGCTAGGCCACATGGATTTTAGTTTAGCAAGGCTTTGGAGACCTTTTTTTGACACCTTATAATTCCCAACATCATCTACAACCAGAAAGCCATCGGCTGAGCCATATTTATCAACAATACTATCTATTAATTTTTTGAGTTCTTTAAGGTTGATATAGGGGTAGTCTTTAGGGTTTTTAGTGTCTTCAATAGCAAATTCTATCCTCTTTGTGAGAAAAAAACTCAGTATTCTCAAAGCGCGCTTCCCGAGTGTATTCTTGGATGTAGGGCTAAGTAGCTTTTTAGCGAGAGATATTGGATTATGAAGGTCGTTGAAATCCTCTCCTAGTCCTAGTAAGTAGATCTCCGTGGATAGTGAGTCGGCCTCTATGGAAGAGGGGAACACTACCATAGAATCTGAACCAAGTGTTCGGGAAAGAAGCTTGAATTTTCCAGGGATTTTATCGTGTTCTGACTTTGGGGGAGAGTTGATTATATTTTCCCAGAATTTATCAAGGCTGTTGAATTGTTGCACCCACTGCGTGAGTTCTTCTAAATCTTTTTGAAGTCTTGCGATTTTTGCTTGGTGGTTTTTAATCGCTTTTTCTTTTTCTGATACAAACAGGTGCGCATTGGCTGTTTCTTGTATTAACTTTTTTAATAGATTTTTATCATGTTTGCAATTCCCACGATTGAGCTTCAAATCTTGGATTTCTATGTTATCGGCTTTAGAAATGATTTTCACGGTAGAATTGAAGAAATTTTTTTCAACCTCAACCAATGGTTCGCTACTATCACTCCCACAGCCCGCTAAATACAACGCCAAACAGCTTGCACCCAGTAATTTTTGGTAAGTTTTAAAAAAACATGTTTGCTCCTACGAATTGATTTGTTGTGATAGTTTTTTAAGGGTTATGGTCTCAAAACTTTTTAAAAATAGCGATATATCATGAAAGAGTTGCATGCTTTCCATCATTGGAATTAGGCGACTCTCACTAATAGAATGAGTGATTTTTAATTCTTCATAAATCCATGCGGAATAAGTGATTTTTAATAGATCTTGATTGGAAACGCTGTTCTTGCTTTGTAAAAACACGAAATAAGGGCATTTTTCAATCATGTCTTGTAAAGACTCCCTGAGAATGAGCGTGAAAGCGTCTTCAATCTTGCTAACATCAATATGATGTTTTTTTATTTCTTTTAGAATATCATTTTTATAATCCCAAAAGAGAGAGTCTATAAATATTAAATTAGAACGATCGGATGGTTCTAAAAAGGACTTGATATTTTTAACGCCTAAAAAACCATTATTTTTCATGTCAATATGCGAATGAGAAAGAAAAACCTTAGTTTTATTCAATCGCTCTTGTAAGGGGTTAAAAAAGGCTTCTTTAATTTCATTGCGATTTAGCAAAGTGTATTCATTATTTTTTAGACTCTTTTGAATGAGAGTTTCAATCTTACTAGCCACTTTATGTATGTTTGAAACAGCTTGATTGTTGTAATAAGCGTATTCAAGCTTATTTTCCCCCCCTCTGTCAAAATGAAACTTGCATAAAACTTCACGATTTTCTCTTTCATCTAAATCAACCTTAAAAGCTTTCATGATATATTTTCCTTTAATATTTTTATGAAATTTTCAAACCTTTATAAACACGATTTTAAGTTTTCTTTAAAATCCTTTGATTATAGTAGACTTAGACTTAGCTTAAGAGTGCTTGAATTTTGGGGTGTCGGGGGGTGTTAGAATAGCTAAAAAACCACCGCTAAAAAAGCCTTTTTGCAAACAAAAAGAGCGTTAAAACTTACAAGCGGCAGACCTTAAAAGCGCAAAAACAACAAAAACAATCTAAAAAACCTCTTCGCATGCCTTTTTGTCTTTATGGAGTAAGCATGCTTTTTGCAGCTCTATAAAACGCTTTTTCCTTTCTTCTTCGGTCATATTATCAGGCTTTTCAATAGGGTGTGGAAGAGGGCGTGAAAGAGAGTGTGAAATCTTTGAAGTGGGGGTATTGAATTGGGGCACATACCCTAGTTTATTGACTGCATAAAAGCCTAAAGCGGCGATTAAAATAAAAATCCAATCTGTTTTTCTGATCTTGGGGCAAAATTTACACGCCATGATTTAATCCTTAAAACATTTGAAGTATAATACACTCTTATGGTCAAATTTTTAAGTCTAGGAAAAGTTGCATGTGGAGTTTCATTCAAAAAATCTTTAAGGCTTTAGTGATTATGCCTTTAGATTTTATCACGAAGTATTTCAAATCGTTTGTGCTGTTACTCATTGTATTAGTCTTTTTTAGCACTAAAGAAAGCACCCCAAGCGCCCCGCCCAATCTCGCTAAACTCTATTTAAATGGGGCAATTTTTAGCACCGAGGATTTTGACAAAGAAGTGGATAAAATCTTAAAAACCCCTAGCATTAAGGGCGTTTTACTTTTGATTGACTCTCCTGGTGGGGCGGTGTCAGCGAGCGTGGAATTGAGCGAAAAAATCGCTGATCTGAAGCAAAAAATGCCCGTTTTAGCGTATGCTAGGGGGGTTATGGCGAGCGGGAGTTATTATGCGGGCATGCAAGCGAACGAAGTTTATGCCTCTAAAGCGAGTTTAATCGGATCCATTGGGGTGATTTTTTCGGGCGCGAATGTGGAAAATTTGCTCAATAAAGTCGGCGTAGCCACTCAAGGCGTGCATGCGGGCGAATATAAAGAAATAGGCACTTTCACCAGGGCATGGAAACCTAACGAAAAAGATTTTTTGCAAAATTTAGTCAATGAGCAATACCAAATGTTTGTGAATGATGTCGCAAAAGCCAGGAAATTAGACGCTAAGGATTATAAGGATTTTGCTGAAGGGAAGGTCTTTAGCGCTCAAAAGGCTCTAAAATTGAAACTCATTGATAAAATCAGCACGATCAAGCAAGCCCAAAACCGCTTAATGGAATTGAGTAAGGTTAAAAAAGCTTATTGGCTGGAAAAAAGCCCTATGGAGCGCTTCATTGAAAAAGCCACGCAATCAGCCACAAATATCATCACGCAAGCGTTTGGCTATCAATTATTAATGAGATAAAGATGTTAGAATTTATTTTAAAAATTCAAGCTAGAGACTCTAAAGGCTTGGTGAGCGCAATAAGCACCACTATCGCTAACAAGGGCTATAACATCGTCAAAAACGATGAATTTGTTGATCCCTTAAAACAGCGCTTTTTCATGCGGCTAAAAATCCAAAAAGAAATCAAGCCCTTGAATACTGAAATTAAAGAGCAAGAAGAGCGATCCTTAAAAACCGCTCTTTTTAAAGCCTTAGAAAACTTTAACGAGCTATTGATTGAAGTCATTTTAACGCATAAAAAAAACATCATTCTGCTCGCTACTAAAGAGAGCCATTGCTTAGGGGATTTGCTTTTAAGGGTGTATGGAGGGGAATTGAACGCCCAAATTTTAGGCGTTATTTCCAATTACGAGATTTTACGCCCTTTAGTGGAAAAATTTGACATCCCTTATTTTTATGCGCCTTGCGATAATCAAGCTTTGCATGAAAAAGAAGTTTTAGCCATCATTAAAAACTTGGAATTAAAACACAAAGTGAGCGCAGACTTGCTCGTTTTAGCCAAATACATGCGCATTTTAAGCCATGATTTTACGAAGCGTTATGAAAATCAGATCTTAAATATCCATCATAGTTTCTTGCCCGCATTCATCGGGGCTAACCCTTACCAGCAAGCGTTTGAAAGGGGCGTAAAAGTCATCGGGGCCACGGCGCATTTTGTGAATGAAAGCCTTGATGCCGGGCCGATTATTTTACAAGACACTCTACCCATTAACCACAATTACAGCGTGGAAAAAATGCGCCTAGCGGGTAAGGATATAGAAAAACTGGTTTTGGCTAGGGCTTTAAAACTAGTTTTAGAGGATCGGGTGTTTGTGCATGAAAACAAAACGGTGGTGTTTTGAACGCTTCCATTAGCACCCTTTAGGATTATTGGACAGAACGCATGGACGCATTAACAACGCCATCAAATTGGCAAAGAGTGAGGCTTGGGGATATTGGCAAACCATGCATGTGTAAAAGAGTTATGAAACATCAAACAACACGATATGGTGAAATTCCATTTTATAAAATAGGCACATTTGGCAACACCGCTGATGCCTTTATTTCAAAAAAGCTATTTTTAGAATACAAAACAAAATATTCTTTTCCAAAAAAAGGCGATATTTTAATTTCTGCTTCCGGAACTATTGGTAGGGCAGTCATTTATGACGGAAAACCCGCTTATTTTCAAGACTCAAATATTGTTTGGATTGACAACGATGAAACATTAGTAAAAAATGATTTTTTATTTTATGCTTATTCTAATATTAAATGGAATACAGAGCATACAACTATCTTAAGACTTTATAACGATAATTTTAGAAATACTTTAATTCCCCTACCCCCTCTAAACGAACAAATCGCTATCGCTAACATTTTAAGCGATGTAGATCATTATCTTTATTCTTTAGACGCCCTCATTCTTAAAAAAGAAAGCGTTAAAAAAGCTTTAAGCTTTGAACTATTGAGCCAAAGAAAACGCTTGAAAGGCTTCAATCAAAATTGGCAAAGAGTAAGGCTTGGGGATATTGCCAACTATTTAAACCACCCAAGCAGAAATCCCAAACATCTTTAGTGTTTGGGATGAATGCTGCTAATTTGTAGTATAATATCTCCATACATTTGTATCTAGCGTAGGAAGTACGCAAAGTTACGCCTTTGGAGATATGATGTGTGAGACCTGTAGGGAATGCGTTGGAGATCAAACTCTGTAAAATCCCTATGATTAGGGACACAAAGTGAGAACCAAACTTTCCCTATGGGCAACATCAGCCGAGGAAGCCCAATCGCTTTAGCGTTTGGGTGCTTCACCATCAAATTTAAGTGCAGAACAAATCACGCAACAAGGAAAAATTAAAGTCTATGATGTGAATAATTTCATAGGCTATACAAATACAACTTTCATTAGTGATAAGCCTTATATTTCTATTGTTAAAGATGGAAGTGTAGGCAGAGTAAGGATTTTGCCACCTAAAACAAATATTTTATCTACTATGGGAGCGTTAATTGCTAATCATAAGACAACAACAGAGTTTTTATTTTATTTGTTATCTAATTTTGATTTTAAAAATTTCACAAGCGGTAGCATAATACCGCATATTTATTTCAAAGATTATAAAGAAAAGACTATTTTTTTACCCCCCCTAAACGAACAAATCGCTATCGCTAACATTTTAAGCGATTTGGATAGTGAAATCATTAGCCTTAAAAACAAAAAACGCCAATTTGACAACATCAAAAAAGCTTTAAACCACGATTTAATGAGCGCTAAAATCAGGGTTTTAAAAAAATAAAACGCCCCAAAAGTCAAGGACAAACCCGCTTATAAAGGAAACCCCTAAGTTTTTAAACTTAAGGGAACGCTCTTAGAAAATCAGCGTTTCACAGAAACGATCACTTTAAGCCCCAAAAAAGCAAACTCAAAGTATAATGTTTTCCAAGAGCGTTTGTTATGTGTCTTAGGCATAACATGCTCCTTTTAAGGTAGTTTGCCCCATATCGTAACTATGGGGCGTGATGAAATTCTACAACAAACCCCCTTAAAACTTTTAATTTTACAAACGCTAAAACAAGATTAAAAAATTGAATGGAAAGATAAAAAAATAAACGCCCCAAAAGTCAAGGACAAACCCGCTTATAAAGGAAACCCTTAAGCTTAAAAGCTTAAGGGAACGCTCTTAGAAAATCAGCGTTTCACAGAAACGATCACTTTAAGCCCCAAAAAAGCAAACTCAAAGTATAATGTTTTCCAAGAGCGTTTGCCACTTTTGTGTTTCATGGCATGCTCCTTACAATGTTGGTTTGCCCCATATTGCAACTATGGGGCGTGATGAAATCCTACAACAAACCCCCTTAAAACACCCCTAGAACGCACCAAATACGCATGGCAAAGTTCTACGCCCCAATGACCACTCAATGAATAAGCTTATCTTTATTGGATAGAAAACAGAGCCATTTGTCAAGCATCAAAAAGAGGAATTTTAAAAGTTCAAAAATCTAATGGAATTAAAAGGGTTGGTTCGAATTGATAGATTTACTGGATCAAAAGAGCTAAAAGCCAGGAGTAGCCCTAAGGCCGCCCCCACAAACGCCCCAATCAATATTGTTGGTTTTGTTGTTGCGCTTTTTGTTGTTGTTGTTGGTGTGCTTGTTGTTGTTGAGCTTGTTGCTCTGCTTGTTGTTCGGCGTGTTGTTCAGCGTTATGGTGATGGTGTTCGCCGCCATAATAATGGTGGTGGTGTGCATGGTGATGGTGGTGGTGTTGGCTGTTAGCCTGTTGTTGTTGCTGTTGTTGCGCTTGGTGTTGTTGTTCATGGTGTGCCATGATGACTCCTTTAATTGAAATTTAAATTCTAGCTCATTGGCTAGGATTTCATTCTATAATGCAAAATCTAACCAATTATTAACGAAAAAGATTTTAATACTAATTTTTAATACGAGCGCCAATTTAAGCGTTCCTATTGTCAAAACTACCAACATCTTTGAATGAAAAAAGCTATAATAAAGAAGTTGCATTAAAAAGGAAAGACAAATCCCCTTTTTAAGGTATAATATGAGGAATTAAAAGCGTGCTATGGTAGTAGCTAAAAAGTCTTTAGGACAGCATTTTTTAACGGACGAGTCGTTTTTGGACAGAATTGTTAATGCTTTGCCTCCCTTAAACCCATTAAAGCTAATTGAAATTGGCGTGGGGTTAGGGGATTTGACTCTTAAGTTGTTGGATCGCTATCCTTTAAAGACTTATGAGATAGATAGCAACTTGTGCGAGAAAATGCGATCAAAACTAAAGGCGCAAAAAAAGCCTTTTAAATTAGAATTAGTGGAAAAAGACGCTCTTTTTTTAAAAGAAGAAGAGCCTTATTTTTTGATTTCTAATTTGCCTTATTATATCGCTACCAGGCTTGTTTTAAACGCGCTCAAAGACCCTAAATGCAGGGGTTTATTGGTGATGACGCAAAAGGAAGTGGCACTCAAGTTTTGCGCTAAAGATTCACAGAACGCCTTAAGCGTTTTAGCACAAGCAATAGGGAACGCTACCCTTTTGTTTGATGTGCCACCTAGCGCGTTTAGCCCGCCTCCAAAGGTGTTTTCTAGCGTGTTTGAAGTGATTAAAGAGCCGCTGAAAGAAAAGGCGTTGGCTTCATTACTCCAAGCGCCATTTTTTGAAGAAGCCCTACAAAAAGGGTTTGAAACATTAGAAGATTTTTTGAAAGCCTGTTTCTCATCTCCCAGGAAGACGCTTTCAAACAATCTTAAAAAAAGCGTTTCTTATAAAGAAAAGCTTGATAAGGTGTTAGATTTTTTAGCGTTAGAAAACCAACCAACAAGCGTGAGGGCGTCTGAGGTAAAAGATTATCTCAAGCTCTTAAAATCCGTTTTAAAAGGCTAGTGCCTTTTTAAAAATTGAAAGATAAAAATTGAAATAAAGGAATAATCGTTATGACTGATAACAACCAAAATAATGAAAACAACGAAAGTAGCAGTGAAAATCCAAAAGCTAACCATGAGGTGCGAGCCGGAACGTTTGAGCGATTCACCAACCGCAAAAAGCGTTTTAGAGAAAACGCGCAAAAAAACGCAGAGTCTTCACACCATGAAGCACCTTCACACCATAAAAAAGAACGCCACCCCAACAAAAAACCAAACCACCACCACAAAGCTAAACACACCCCCCAAAAAACACGAAATTACGCCCAAGAAGAGCTAGATAGCAACAAAGTAGAGGGCGTTACGGAAATTTTGCATGTGAATGAGAGAGGGACTTTAGGCTTTCATAAGGAGCTCAAAAAGGGCGTTGAAGCCAATAACAAGATTCAGGTGGAGCATTTAAACCCGCATTATAAGATGAATTTAAACTCTAAAGCGAGCGTTAAAATCACGCCTTTAGGGGGCTTGGGTGAGATTGGGGGGAATATGATGGTCATTGAAACCCCAAAAAGCGCGATCGTGATTGATGCGGGCATGAGCTTCCCTAAAGAGGGGCTATTTGGCGTGGATATTTTAATCCCGGATTTTTCCTACTTGCACCAAATCAAGGACAAAATCGCTGGCATTATCATCACCCATGCCCATGAAGATCACATAGGGGCCACGCCTTATTTGTTTAAAGAGTTGCAATTCCCCCTTTATGGCACGCCCTTGAGTTTGGGGTTGATCGGGAGCAAGTTTGATGAACATGGTTTGAAAAAATACCGCTCGTATTTTAAAATCGTAGAAAAGCGTTGCCCTATTAGCGTGGGCGAATTTATCATTGAATGGATCCACATCACGCATTCTATCATTGACAGCAGCGCTTTAGCGATCCAAACTAAAGCCGGAACCATCATCCACACCGGCGATTTTAAAATCGATCACACCCCAGTGGATAATTTGCCCACGGATTTGTATCGTTTAGCACACTATGGCGAAAAGGGGGTGATGCTTCTTTTAAGCGATTCCACTAACTCCCATAAATCCGGGACCACACCGAGTGAAAGCACCATAGCGCCGGCTTTTGACACGCTTTTTAAAGAAGCGCAAGGGAGGGTGATTATGAGCACCTTCTCTAGCAATATCCACCGGGTCTATCAAGCCATCCAATACGGCATTAAATACAACCGCAAGATTGCTGTGATCGGGCGCTCTATGGAAAAAAACCTAGACATCGCCAGAGAATTAGGCTATATCCATTTGCCTTATCAATCTTTTATTGAAGCCAATGAAGTCGCTAAATACCCGGACAATGAAGTCTTAATCGTAACGACCGGCTCACAAGGCGAAACCATGAGCGCGCTTTATCGCATGGCGACTGATGAGCACCGCCACATTTCTATCAAACCCAACGATTTAGTCATCATTTCCGCTAAAGCCATTCCTGGCAATGAAGCGAGCGTTTCAGCGGTATTGAATTTTTTGATCAAAAAAGAAGCTAAAGTGGCTTATCAAGAATTTGACAATATCCATGTGAGCGGGCATGCCGCCCAAGAAGAGCAAAAGCTCATGTTAAGACTCATTAAGCCTAAGTTTTTCTTACCCGTGCATGGGGAATATAACCATGTCGCGCGCCACAAGCAAACTGCTATTGCTTGCGGGGTGCCTGAAAAAAATATCTATTTAATGGAAGATGGCGATCAAGTGGAAGTTGGCCCTGCGTTCATTAAAAAAGTCGGCACCATTAAAAGCGGGAAAAGCTATGTGGATAACCAAAGCAATTTGAGTATTGACACTAGCATCGTCCAACAAAGAGAAGAAGTCGCTAGCGCCGGGGTGTTTGTGGCTACGATTTTTGTGAATAAAAACAAACAAGCGCTTTTGGAAAGCTCTCAATTTTCCAGTTTAGGGCTTGTGGGCTTTAAAGATGAAAAGCCTTTGATGAAAGAAATTCAAGGGGACTTAGAGGTGTTATTAAAATCCAGCAACGCCGAAACTTTGAATAACCCTAAAAAATTAGAAGATCACACTCGTAATTTCATCAGAAAAGCGCTCTTTAAAAAGTTTAGAAAATACCCGGCTATCATTTGTCATGTCCATGCCACTTGATTACAACGCTATCGCCGCACAAGTCTTAAAAGATGAAGCGAGCGCGCTTTTAGAAAGCGTTAAACAATTTCAAAAACCTAACGATTTAGGAGCGATTGTCAAGCTCATTTTAAAAAGCCAAGAAAAAGGGGGTAAGCTTGTGATAGTGGGCGTGGGCAAGAGCGCTTTAGTGGCGCAAAAAATCGCTGCTTCCATGCTAAGCACCGGTAACAGGAGCGCGTTTTTACACCCCACAGAAGCCATGCATGGGGATTTGGGCATGGTGGAAAAAAACGATGTGATTTTAATGATTAGCTATGGGGGCGAGTCTTTAGAATTGTTGAATCTGGTGAGTCATTTAAAACGCTTAAGCCATAAAATCATCACTTTCACTAAAAGCCCTAATAGTTCGATCTCTAAACTTGGCGATTATTATTTGAGCTTGAAAATTAAAAAAGAAGCTTGCCCGATTAACACCGCTCCAACGACTTCTACCACCCTAACTCTAGCCTTAGGCGATGTTTTAATGGCATGTTTGATGCGAGCGAAAAACTTTAGCCAAGAAGATTTTGCCTCCTTTCATCCGGGCGGGCTTTTGGGCAAAAAACTTTTTGTCAAGGTTAAAGACTTGCTGCAAACCACAAATCTCCCTTTAATCGCCCCTAGCACAAGCTTTAAAGACGCGCTCATAGAAATGAGTGAAAAACGTCTAGGCAGCGCGATTTTAGTCAATGAGGCTAACGAGCTTGTGGGGGTGTTAAGCGATGGCGATGTCCGTAGGGCGTTATTAAAAGGGGTGAGTTTAAAGAGCGAAGTGAGGCATTTTGCCACTTTAAAGCCTAAAAGCTTTAAGAATTTAGACGCTCTTCTTTTAGAGGCGTTAGAATTTTTAGAGCGCCATAAGATCCAGCTTTTGGTGTGCGTGGATGATTGTAATAAGGTTTTAGGGGTCTTGCACTTGCACCAACTTTTAGAATTAGGGCTTAAAGCATGAAAGCGAGCATTTATGATTTCACTTTAGATGAATTGAGTCAGCTTTTAAAACCAAGTTTTAGGGCTAAACAGCTTTATTTGTGGCTCTATGCGAAGTATAAAACAAGCTTTAAAGACATGCAAAATAATTTTTCAAAAGATTTTATCGCTTATTTAGAGCAAGAATTTACTTTGCGCACGATAGAAATCACGCATGTGAGAAAGAGTGTTGATGGCTCTAAAAAATACCTTTTTAAATCTTTAAGAGACAACCACACTTTTGAAGCGGTGTTGTTGAAAATGAAAGACAAAAAGATTGATGAAGAAACGAACGCCGTTTTAGAGGGGGAAAAATACACCGTATGCGTGTCTTGTCAAATCGGCTGTCAAGTGGGTTGCTCGTTTTGTTTCACTCAAAAAGGCGGTTTTGTAAGAAACTTAAAAGCGAGCGAGATCATCCAGCAAGCCCTACTCATTAAAGAAGACAATAACCTCCCCCTTGAAAAAGCGCTCAATATTGTTTTTATGGGAATGGGTGAGCCTTTGAACAATTTAGATGAGGTGTGTAAAGCGATTGAGATTTTTAATACCGGCATGCAAATTTCGCCTAAAAGAATCACGATTTCCACTAGCGGCGTAGCCGATAAAATCCCTATTTTAGCGGGCAAAAATTTAGGCGTGCAATTAGCCATATCCTTACACGCCGTAGATGACAAAACGCGCTCATCTTTAATGCCCTTGAATAAAAAATACAATATTGAATGCGTTTTGAATGAAGTGAGGAAATGGCCTTTAGAGCAACGAAAAAGAGTGATGTTTGAATACCTTTTGATCAAAGATTTGAACGATAGCCTAGACTGCGCTAAAAAACTTCTAAAACTTTTAAACGGCATTAAATCCAAAGTGAATTTGATTTTATTCAACCCGCATGAAGGCTCTAAGTTTGAACGCCCCAGTTTAGAGAGCGCTAAAATGTTTGCGGATTTTTTAAACTCCAAAGGCTTATTATGCACCATTAGAGAGTCTAAAGCCTTGGATATTGAAGCGGCTTGTGGGCAATTGAGAGAGAAAAAACTCTCCCAACAAATTTGAAAACTTTTTTGTAGCGTTTGTCTTTTTTCTAATAGGGGGCGTTGATTTTACTCAAGCGATAATTCAAAATTTAGGGAATATGGATTAAAAATTAGCGCTAAATTTTCTTTCATTAACAATTAATTAGATTTTATATTGTAGAATGAAATTCTAGCCAGTGAGCTAGAATTTAAATTTTTAATCAAAGGAGTCATCATGGCACACCATGAAGAACAACACGGCGGGCACCACCACCATCACCACCACACACACCACCACCACTATCACGGCGGTGAACACCACCATCACCACCACAGCTCTCATCATGAAGAAGGTTGTTGCAGCACTAGCGATAGTCATCATCAAGAAGAAGGTTGTTGCCACGGGCATCACGAGTAGTATCGGTGTGGCTAGGGGCAACTTGACTAGGGTTGTCTCTGGTTTTGACTTCAAAACACAATCATTCAAATCTAACCCATTCTAATCAAACCCGTTAAATCCAATCCAACCACCGCAACGCACTTGGTTTTTATCGTTACAAACGCTCATTAATGCTCATCAATGCCTATAAAAAGTAATTTTTTATCCAATAATATTGTTAAGACTTTTAATTTAAGCTTCAATGTTTTACAATATTCAAAATATTAAAACAATTTTTCAATCAAGGAAAGGGTATGCAAGTTACCCCCCCATTTTTTAAAACCCAAATTTTTATTTTTGGCTTTTTATTCTATGCTAGGGTTTAATCTTAGCCACGCTATAGATGAGAGCGGGCTTAATGAGCTCGTTGGAAAGAAGGTTCAAGAAGCTTTAGCGAAAGAAAAAGCTAAGGCTAAACATCAAAGAGCGGATAAAAGCGCTTTTTTTGCCGGTCTTGGCTATAGCGGGATGTTTTCATGGAATTTAGCTTATAAAGATAGTTTTGTTTTGCTGCCTCACTCTCACTTCTTTGGTGGAAGACTCTTAGAAAGAAAAGATCCCAGCACAATCTTAAACGGCTTTAATTTTAAAGTGGGGTATCAGTATGCCGCTCCTGTTAAGATTAAAAAAATGGGTTTTGGCGTTAGGGGAGGGTTCCAATATTCCTATAAAGCAGGCAATTACATGGAAAAAGATAAATACCAACAATACTTATTTGGAGTGCCTATAGGCATAATAAGTCCTGTTTCTTTTTTTACTGGTGGTATGATAACAATGTCAACTTACAGCTTTTTTGAAAGCTATGTTACTTGGAGCGCGGATTATGTTTATCGTTTTTAAAAGTTTTTAAAAATTTAATGGCTTTGTTCCAATTGAATAGGGGTGATAAAATCTAAAAAATGATTAAAGCGTTTTTTACAATCTAATCATACATAAAGAGCTTACGAAAAGCGAGCGATCATTTCATGCTTTATGGTTCCAACCCCCATGCGTCTTTAAAAGAAGCGTTTTTAAGCTTTAAATTCAAGCTTCCCTCAATCCATTGGGTATTAGCCCCCTTTTCGTTGTTGTCAAATAAAAACACCCCCAAAAAGCCTCTAGGGGTTTTAATCAGGCTCAATTCCACGCTAGGAAGAATGATTTTGCCATCAGGTTTGACTTCAAAGGCCAGGAAAAAGGGGCGGTTGTTCTTAAAATCGTAGCCATTTTTGGTGTATGAATAGCCAGGAGCGCTCTGCAAGATGCCTTTTTGAGTTTCCACGCTAAAAGAATCCAAGTAATAAAATCCAGGCTCTAGCTTGAACGATTGAACTTTGGCTAAAGCGTAGCGGTTTTTCCATAAAAGCATGAAGCGCTCACTCCCTAGCATGAATAAAGGCCCCCTAGGGTCTTTGAGCTTTGCTTTAGGGTTTTTTTTAAGCGTTTCATTGTGTTTGGCGATAACTCCTCTATCCACTTTGCGCCAATAAGTGCGCACGCTTTGGCCTTGATGAGCGATATAAAGATTCACCAAACCAGAATGATGGCCTTTAGGGGGCAAGCAAGAGGCTAATAAAAGAGCGGCTAACAAAATCACGATTTGAAACTTCAAACAAATTCCTTAAAAAGAGTGGTGGCTGAATGCTAACATGCTAAAACTAAAACCCTTATAAGTTATGGATAAAAACTTAAAGAATAGGGTAAAATAAACGCATGCGAATAGACAAATTTTTACAATCAGTGGGTTTAGTGAAACGGCGCGTTTTAGCGACAGATATGTGCAATGTGGGGGCGGTGTGGATCAATGGGAGTTGTGCTAAGGCTAGTAAAGAAGTGAAAATAGGCGATGCGATTAGCTTGCATTATTTAAAAGGGATAGAAGAATACACGATTTTACAAATCCCCACTTTAAAAAATGTGCCGCGAAAAGACACGCACCTTTATATCGCTCCTAAAACAAAAGAATAAAGATAAAAGACTAAGGATCAATCAGTGAAAGAATACAAAGACACCCTAAACTTAAACACAACCACCTTTTCTATGAAAGGGAATTTGAGCGTTAATGAGCCTAAAACTTACGCCAAATGGCAAAAGCAACAAGCGTTCAAACGCATGCAAAATAGGAAAGATAACCATGGGGATTTCACTTTGCATGACGGGCCGCCTTATGCGAACGGGCATTTGCATTTAGGGCATGCCTTAAATAAAATTTTAAAAGACATTGTTATTAAAAGGGAATATTTTAAAGGGAAGAAAATCTATTACACGCCCGGTTGGGATTGCCATGGCTTGCCCATTGAGCAGCAAATTTTAGAGCGATTAGAAAAAGAAAAAACGAGCCTAGAAAACCCCACGCTGTTTAGAGAAAAGTGCCGAGATCATGCGAAAAAATTTTTAGAAATCCAAAAGAATGAATTTTTGCAATTAGGCGTTTTGGGGGATTTTGAAGATCCTTATAAAACCATGGATTTTAAATTTGAAGCGAGCATTTATAGGGCTTTAGTGGAAGTGGCTAAAAAAGGGCTTTTGAAAGAGCGCCACAAGCCCATTTATTGGAGTTATGCATGCGAGAGCGCTTTAGCGGAAGCTGAAGTGGAATACAAAATGAAAAAATCGCCCTCCATTTTCGTAGCGTTTGGTTTGAAAAAGGAGAGTTTAGAAAAATTAAAAGTCAAAAAAGCGAGCTTAGTGATTTGGACGACCACGCCTTGGACTTTGTATGCGAATGTGGCGATCGCTTTGAAAAAAGACGCTATCTATGCGCTCACCCAAAAAGGCTACTTAGTCGCTAAAGCCCTGCATGAAAAATTAGCCGCTTTAGGGGTGGTGGATAGTGAGATTGCGCATGAATTCAATGCCAATGATTTAGAATACTTGAAAGCGCTTAATCCTTTAAACCAAAGAGATTCCCTAATCACTCTAGGAGAGCATGTCGGTTTAGAAGATGGCACAGGAGCCGTGCATACCGCGCCTGGGCATGGTGAAGAGGACTATTATTTGGGCTTAAAATACAATCTAGAAGTGTTAATGTCCGTAGATGAAAAGGGTTGTTATGATGAGGGCATTATCCATAAGAAATTATTAGATGAAAGCTATCTGGGCGAGCATGTTTTTAAGGCTCAAAAACGCATTATAGAGCAATTGGGCGATTCTTTATTGCTAGAGCAAGAGATTGAGCATTCCTACCCGCATTGTTGGAGGACGCACAAGCCTGTGATTTACAGAGCGACCACGCAATGGTTTATTTTAATGGATGAGCCTTTTATCCAAAATGATGGCTCTCAAAAAACCTTAAGAGAAGTGGCTTTAGATGCGATTGAAAAGGTGGAATTTGTGCCAAGCAGCGGGAAAAACCGCCTAAAAACCATGATAGAAAACCGCCCTGATTGGTGCTTGAGCCGGCAAAGAAAATGGGGCGTGCCACTGGCCTTTTTCATAGACAAACGCACGAATAAGCCTTGTTTTGAAAGCGAAGTTTTAGAGCATGTGGCCAATCTTTTTGAAAAAAAAGGCTGTGATGTGTGGTGGGAATACAGCGTGAAAGATTTATTACCCCCTAGCTATCAAGAGAACGCCACGTATTACGAAAAAGTCATGCACATTTTAGACGTGTGGTTTGATAGCGGTAGCACCTTTAAGGCGGTTTTAGAAGACTATCATGGAGAAAAAGGGCGAAGTCCTAGCGATGTGGTTTTAGAAGGGAGCGATCAGCATAGGGGGTGGTTTCAAAGCTCGCTTCTAATCGGTTGTGTTTTAAACAACCAAGCCCCTTTTAAAAAGGTCATTACGCATGGCTTTATCGTAGATGAAAAGGGCGAGAAAATGAGTAAATCTAAGGGCAATGTGGTGTCTTTGGACAACTTGCTCAAAAAGCATGGGAGCGATGTGGTGCGTTTGTGGGTAGCGTTCAATGACTATCAAAACGATTTGAGGGTCTCTCAAACCTTTTTCATTCAAACAGAACAGCATTATAAGAAATTCCGCAACACCTTGAAATTCTTACTCGCCAATTTTAGCGATATGGATCTTAAGAATTTAGAACACCCCCATGACTTCAGCCCTTTAGATCATTTTATATTAGAGGCTTTAGAAACCATAAGCGCTGGAGTCAATAGCGCGTTTGAAGAGCATGATTTTGTGAAGGGCTTGAATATTTTAATGGCGTTTGTTGCCAATGAATTGAGCGGGATTTATTTAGACGCTTGTAAGGATAGCTTGTATTGCGATAGCAAAAACAATGAAAAACGCCAAGCCATTCAAATGGTCTTACTCGCTGTGGCCAGTCAATTGTGCTACTTTTTAGCCCCGATTTTAACGCACACGATTGAAGAAGTTTTAGAGCATAGTCAGGTGCTGTGCGCGTTTTTGCAAGCTAAAGATGTGTTTGATTTGAAAGGCATTAGCGTTTTAGAAAAACTCCACCTTAAAGAGTTTAAAAAACCAGAAAATTTTGAAGCCGTTTTAGCCTTGCGTTCTGCCTTTAATGAAGAGTTAGACCGATTGAAAAAAGAAGGCGTCATTAAAAATTCGTTGGAATGCGCTATTGAAGTGAAAGAAAAAGCGTTGCGTGAAAATTTAGTAGAAGAATTGCTGATGGTAAGCTTTGTAGGGGTTGCAAAAGAAAAATTGAGCGAAACGCCAGCATTCACGCTCTTTAAAGCCCCCTTTTATAAATGCCCCAGGTGTTGGCGTTTTAAAAGCGAGCTAGAAAACACCCCTTGCAAGCGTTGCGAACAGGTTTTAAAAGAGTGGTGATAAAAGGATAGGACTTTTGGAAACCTTGCAAACCCATAGAGTTTTACAAGCCCTAATCGGCCATTTTACCCCTTTTTTAGAAAGCGGGATCACCGAGCTGATCATCAACACCGAGCAGGAGCTTTGGCTTTATAAAGTCAATAACACACGAGAAAAAAGAGGGCATGCGCTTTTTGATAAGGCGTTTTTGCTGAGATTTTGCGAGCAATTGGCTAGTTTTAGGGGGTTGTTTTTTGATGAAGAGCACCCCACTTTAAATTGCTCTATCCCTTTCACGCGCTATAGGGTGAGCGCGAATCATTTTAGCATCACCACGAACAATCAAATCACGCTCAATATCCGTGTGCCTAGGCTTAAGCCCTTAAGTTTAGACGATTTCACTTTTAAAGCAAGCGATCCAAAGGGTTTGAAAAATTTAGCCCTAAAAGGGCATAACATTCTCATTAGCGGGGAAACTTCAAGCGGTAAAACAAGCTTATTAAACGCTCTTTTAGATTGCGTCAATAAAGATGAAAGGGTGGTGAGCGTTGAAGACAGCCAAGAATTGGATTTAAAAGCGTTTAGTAATTGCGTGGGGCTTTTAGTGGGCAAGCAAGAGAACACGCGCTTTAATTATGAAGACGCTCTCAATATGGCCATGCGCTTAAACCCGGACAGGCTCATTGTGGGCGAGATTGACACCAGGAATGCAGCACTTTTTTTGCGTTTAGGAAACACCGGGCATAAGGGCATGCTCTCAACCATTCACGCTAATAGCGCTCAAAACACTTTAGAAGCCCTTTCACTGAATTTAAGCATGCGTTATACGCATTCTTTGGATAAGGATTTGATGCGAGCGTATTTTAAGAGCGCGATTGATGTGATCGTGCATGTGAATAGAATCAACAATGAGCGCCAAATCGCTGAAGTCTTATGGACTAAAGAGCTTTAAATGCCCCTAAAATCCTTAAAAAACCGCTTGAATCAGCATTTTGAACTATCGCCTCGTTATGGGAGCGTGAAAAAAATCATGCCCAATATCGTTTATGCGGATGGTTTTAACCCCTCTGTGGGCGATGTGGTGAAGATTGAAAAAAGCGATGGCAGCGAATGCGTGGGAATGGTGGTGGTGGCAGAAAAAGAGCAGTTTGGTTTCACGCCCTTTAATTTTATAGAGGGGGCTAGGGCTGGCGATAAGGTGCTGTTTTTAAAAGAGGGGTTGAATTTCCCTGTGGGCCGTAATCTTTTAGGGAGGGTGCTTAACCCTTTAGGGCAAGTCATTGACAATAAGGGGGCGCTAGATTATGAGCGATTAGCGCCTGTCATTACAACGCCTATAGCCCCTTTAAAAAGAGGCTTGATTGATGAGGTTTTTAGCGTGGGGGTGAAGAGCATTGATGGGCTTTTGACTTGCGGTAAGGGGCAAAAACTGGGCATTTTTGCCGGCTCTGGGGTGGGCAAATCCACGCTAATGGGCATGATCACTAGGGGTTGCTTAGCGCCGATTAAAGTGATCGCTTTGATTGGGGAAAGGGGCAGAGAAATCCCTGAATTTATAGAGAAAAACTTAAAAGGGGATTTAAGCTCTTGCGTGTTGGTGGTCGCTACGAGCGATGATAGCCCTTTGATGCGCAAATACGGGGCTTTTTGCGCGATGAGCGTGGCGGAGTATTTTAAAAACCAAGGGCTAGATGTGTTATTCATCATGGATTCAGTGACTCGTTTCGCTATGGCTCAAAGAGAAATCGGTTTAGCTTTAGGCGAACCGCCCACTTCCAAAGGCTACCCCCCATCCGCACTTTCTTTATTGCCTCAATTGATGGAGAGAGCGGGCAAGGAAGAAAATAAGGGGAGCATCACGGCTTTTTTTAGCGTGCTAGTAGAGGGCGATGATTTGAGCGACCCCATAGCCGATCAAGCTAGGAGTATTTTAGATGGGCATATTGTCTTAAGCAGGGAATTGACCGATTATGGGATCTACCCGCCTATTAATATTTTAAACTCCGCATCAAGGGTGGCTAAAGACATTACCAGCGAGTCTCAAAACCTTTATGCGAGAAAATTCCGCCGTTTGTATGCGTTGTTGAAAGAAAATGAAATGCTCATTCGCATCGGCTCTTATCAAATGGGGAACGATAAAGAGCTTGATGAAGCGATTAAGAAAAAGGCTTTAATGGAGCAGTTTTTAGCGCAAGATGAAAACGCTTTACAGCCTTTTGAACAAAGCTTTCAGCAATTAGAAGAAATCTTAAGATAAAAGGAATGTTATGGAATCACAACTCATGAAACTCGCCATTGAGACTTATAAAATCACTTTGATGATTTCTTTACCGGTATTACTAGCGGGCTTAGTGGTGGGGCTATTAGTCAGTATTTTTCAAGCGACCACTCAAATCAATGAAATGACTTTGTCTTTTGTGCCTAAGATTTTAGCCGTGATTGGGGTGTTGATTTTAACCATGCCGTGGATGACGAACATGCTTTTAGATTACACCAAAACCTTAATCAAGCTCATTCCTAAAATCATAGGCTAGAAAATGCTAGAAACCATTATTGATTTTTCTCGTTACAGCAGCGTGAAGATCGGCGCGCCTTTAAAAGTGAGCGTTTTAGAAAGCGATGATGAAATTTCTCAAGAACACCAGATCATAGGTTTAGCGAACAACCTTTTAATCGCTCCTAGCGTGAAAAATCTCGCTTTATTAGGAAAAAACTACGATTATATTTGCGATCAAGGTGAGTGGGTGGAGGTAGGGGGAGCGGCCAATGCGTCTAAAATTTTTAATTATTTTAGGGCGAATGATTTAGAGGGTTTGGAATTTTTAGGGCAATTGCCTGGCACTTTAGGAGCGTTAGTTAAAATGAATGCCGGCATGAAAGAATTTGAAATCAAAAATGTTTTAGAAAGCGCTTGCATTAATAATCAATGGCTAGAAAAAGAAGCTTTGGGGTTGGGCTATCGCAGCAGCGGGTTTAGCGGCGTTGTTTTAAGGGCGAGGTTTAAAAAAACGCATGGCTTTAGAGAAGGGGTTTTAAAAGCGTGTCAAAGCATGCGCAAAAGCCACCCCAAATTGCCTAATTTTGGGAGCTGTTTCAAAAACCCGCCTAACGATTATGCGGGCAGGCTTTTAGAGGGCGTGGGCTTAAGAGGTTATTGTTTGAAAAGAGTGGGCTTTGCCAAAGAGCATGCGAATTTTTTGGTGAATTTGGGGGGTGCAGAATTTGAAGAAGCCCTAGATCTGATAGAACTCGCCAAAGCCAGAGTGTTACAAGAATACGGCATTCATTTGGAAGAAGAAGTGAAAATTTTAAGGTAGGGTTGAAAAGCTTTTTTAAAATCAATCTTACCCCTATTGATGAGAGCAGAGCCTTATCATTATTTAGTCCTATCATAATCCATGCTGCCATAACAAACGATCCTTTTTCTTTGGGCGTTAAATTTAGGGCTAAAAAGGTTTTTACTCTCTATCTCATCTTTAGTGTGAATGCCTACCAAAGGCAAAAGAGAGTGGATTAAATCATCGCTCATGAAAGGTTTATTTAAAGCGTTTTTAATCAACTTCACTTTCTCGGGGTGTTTTTCTTTAAAAATATCGCTCACGTAAATCATAAAAGGGATTTCTAAGCCCGCTTTAGAACACCTATGCCCATAAGTGGAGCCGCTTTCAAAAATATCTTGAGCATGATCGCTCAAATAAAACACAATAGCGTCTTTATCTTTAAAGAGGTTAAAAATCCCATTCAAAACAAAGTCGTTATAATAAAGCGAATTGACATAATCAGCAACGATTTGTTTGTCTCTATCATTGCTCACATGCAAATTAGAAAAAGACAAATCGCTTGGTTTGAATTTGGCAAAGCTTTTAGGGAAACGATCGGCATACCAAGAATGAGAGCCAAGCAAATGGAACACGATAAAATTCTTGCTTTTTAATTGGGGTTGGACATTTTTAGAATAAAATTTCACTAGCTCTTCATCGTATGCACCATAGTTTCCTAAAATATAGTAGCGGTTTTTAGAACGATTAGAGACTAGATTTTGTGTGATCCCCCATTGATCGACGATTTGTTTTTCTAACCAAAAAGTTTCATAATGGGATCGCTTGAAAATGTCTATCATGTTATGATAATGATACCAAGGCTTATTCGTTTCAGCGTTGCTGTAATTGAGCAGGCTTTCAAAGACATCAGAGGTGTGGGCTTCTTTGCTTATCGTGTCAGAAAACACGAACAGGTTGTTACTCTCTCTCTCTCTCGTTGGCGAGTTGGCTCAATAAGGGATTATTAGGGGCGTTATAGCCATAGAGTTGCATGAAATTTCTGCTCGCGCTTTCGCCGATGACTAAGATAACATTTGAAACATCGCCCGTGCTAGAAAGATAATCGCTTGGTAAATAAAGGTTATTTAAAAAGCTATAAAATTTTATGGCTTGTTGGCGATCAGTTAAGCTCAAATAGGCGGAATAAAACCCCCTAGTTAAAGAAAGAGAAAAGAGTGATCTTTTTAAAATCGCATCGTTCTTTGTAAGGTGTTTAATGTTACGAACGCTCCCTATGGTGAGGATAGAAAGCCCTAAAACGCCCGCTATCACACCAGGCACAAGCGCTCTAAAGCGAATGATTTTAATAACAATCAATAAAGCGATCAAAATAAAAGCGTAGTAAAGCAAATAATTTTTATAGCTTTTTATAAACGCCATCGTTTCAGGGCTGTTTGTGGCTAAAAGCGTGTCAATCAAGCCTTTGGAAAAAGACATTTTAAACATAAACAGCGTAAAAATTTCTGCCACGCTAAAAATAATACCGCTTCCTATAAACAGCCATTCTAATGAATACCGCAAGCGTTTTTTAGGGATTAGCGCGCAACCATAATACACCACAAACCCGATTAAAAAAGCGCCTAAAAAGCCTTTAGAGAAAGAAAACAAATCGCTATTTTTGTAAGCGTTAGAAAGAGCGTTGCAAAGAAGGAATATTAAAAACTTTTCATCTAGAGTTACGCTACTGGCAAAGAATTTTAAAAACTTCAATAATTTTTCCATGAATGCCCTTTAAGAAAGTTTGAAAACTTTTTTCAAAATATTTTTTATCCTAAAATAAAAATAATCCCTAATCGTTTTTGATCGGATATGGGTTTTAAAAGATTGCATTTGTTGGTCTTTAGCCATTTCAAGGCGTTCTTTAAAAAAATCGTTTTTAAAAGGGGTGCAAAAAAGGTTGGCGAGCCAAAAACCCGCTTCAGCTTCATAGCAAATCAAACGCCCATTCAAAGAACTCACAGAACGCCACGGCTTGTATTGGATGAAATGGAGCATGATAATATTTTTAGGGTAGTGCTGGCTGAAAGAATCAGAATAGCAATTATAATAAATAGGCAATTCTAAAATACGCTCTAAAAACACCATATTGATTAAACACTGCTCAGGGTAGAAAAGATCTTTCCCCCTAGTTTTCAAAAACTCTAAAGCGATCTTTTCAAACCCATTTTCGCGCCACAAATCTAAATTCGCTACCAAAAAGCCCATGTTAAAGCCCTGATGGATGCGTTGTAATTCGTTTTGGCTAAAGCGTGAAAAATCAATCTTAAAATTCTTACAAGCACGCTCAATAAAATGACAAAAAGCTTCAAAAGGAAGGTGAGAAAATGTGTCTCTCACCATGCCAAGCAATTTAGTGGGTTCATTATCCAGCGCAAAATAAGCGCTTACAACATCGCCCAAAAACACCGTATCCACATCTATGGAAATGATTTTAGAATAATTAGGGAAGAGCGAAGCGAGCAAAAGCCGGCATAAAATGAGAAGCCCGCCATAACGCTTGGAGCAAGACTCATTGAGATAACTTTCTATGGAATGATCGAGCGAATTGATGTCTATAAACTCTAATGAAGCGAATGTTTTAAAAGGCTCAAGGGTTTTTAAAAGCTTGTTTTGCTGCTCTAAAGTGACTCCTTTAATCAAACAATGGATTTTATACACGATGTTAGCGCCTAAAAGTTGGTTGCTTTGATTTAAGGGGCTAAAGTCTATCATGCTTGTGTGTCTGCTCGCATGGGAGAGTAAAGAATAAAGGCAAACTCCTGCCCCTAGCGCGTAATTCTTATCAAAACTCATAAAAATAGGGATAACTTGATCGGGTAAATTTTGCGTATCCATTTATCGCTCCCTTATATCGCTTTTTGAGTGTTTTAAAATCGCATGCCTAACTTCTTTAACGCCCCCTACATAAAGGTTATTGAATTGGGTTTTATTGAAAGTGTTTTGGCGCTTGGCTAATTTGATGGTGTTAGAGATAATCGCTTCTTCTAGCTCCTTTAAAGTGAGTTGTTTTTCTAAAAAAAGAATGCTTTCTTTAACGCCTATGGCTTTAAAAGGCTGCGAGTCTTTAGGGTATTTGGCATAAAGGGCTTTGATTTCTTCAATAAGCCCTGAATGGAGCATGTTCTTGGTGCGCTGTTTGATGTTGCTATGAAGCGCGCTTTTTTCAATAGAAAGGGCGAATAATGAGATAGCATGCTCAAAGGGTTTTTTAGGGTTAGCCTTAAAATACTCGCTTGGGGGCGTGTGGGTGGAATAAAAGATTTCTAAAGCCTTGTGGATGCGGTAGGTGTCGTTTGGATGGATTTTAAAAGCCATGTTAGGGTCAATGGATTTTAAAAACGCGTAAGGGTTAGCTAGGGCGCTGATTTCTCGCTCTATTTTTACAACCTCCTCACCGCTAATTTTTGGCGTATCGCTCAAACCTTCTAAAATGGATTTTAAGTAAAAACTGCTCCCTCCCACAATGAGTAAAATTTCTTTAGAAGACACCCTCATAGCGTCCTCTAAAAGGGTTTTAAAAAGGGGAGCGTTATTTTTTTCATCAATGTTAAGGTGATCTAGGGCGTAATGCTTGATGTTTTTTCGTTCTTTCAGGCTGGGTTTAGCCGAAGCGATGTCAATATTTTTATAAATACTCAAAGAATCCAAAGAAAAGATTTCAGCGTCCAATTCTTGGGCTAATTCAATGGAAAGAGCGCTTTTCCCGCTCCCGCTAGGCCCTAGAAGCGCGATGAGTTTCTTAGGCGTTTTGATAAGGAAGCTCCCTTTTATAAGCGTTCAAAAACCCTTCTAAGTCAAATTTTTTACGGCATTCTTCGGTGAAAAGATGGATCATCAAATCCCCTAAATCCAAAATGATCCACTCTTCATTAGACTCATCTATCTGGTAAAAGACTTCCCCTAAAGGTTTAAGAGTGTTTTTAAGCGCATCTAATAAAGAAAGGGCATGCTTATTCGCTAGCGTGGTGGCGATAATGACATCTTCTACCAAATAGGGGGTTTTAGACAAATCAATATGCGTAATATCAAAAGCCTTTTTTTCATCTAATAAAGCCGTAATCGTTTCTATGCGTTTGTTCATGAGTTTCCTAAAAAATGGGTTAAAATAGCCTTATTATAACTTAAATCAAGGAAAGATTAATGACCCCTGAACTAAACCTCAAATCCTTAGGCGCTAAAACGCCCTATATTTTTGAATACAACAGCCAGCTATTAGAAGCTTTCCCTAACCCAAACCCCAATTTAGACCCCTTAATCACGCTAGAGTGCAAGGAATTTACAAGCCTTTGCCCCATCACTTCTCAGCCGGATTTTGGCACTATCTACATCCGCTATATCCCTAAAAATAAAATGGTAGAAAGCAAGTCTCTCAAACTCTATTTATTCAGTTACAGAAACCATGGGAGTTTTCATGAGAGCTGTATCAATACGATATTACTGGATTTAATCCAATTGCTAGAACCAAAGTATTTGGAAGTGTATGGGGATTTTGTCTCTAGGGGCGGGATTGCGATCAAACCCTTTGTGAATTATGCGATCAAAGAATACCAGGAATTTAAAGAAAAACGCCTTTTGAATGCGAAATAACGTGCAAAGATAGGGTTTTAAGATTAAAGCCGTTCCAAATTAAACGGACAAATTAGAGAGAGAATGAAAAGAGCAAGAAAAGAGATTAAAAAAGGAGACCCCACAGGGGGGGCTACCCCTCATAATTTACCGCCTCCTCACCTCTAGCAACAACATTTCCCTCATCATCATAATCCTCGTCCCTAAATCCATAAGACCAAAGATTGTCGGCTAACACATTAGGTGTCAAGCCTGCACATGTTAAATCGTATTTATTGATACCACCATCGCATAAGAGTTGTGCCACAAATTTTGCCTCTTCTTTATTTTTAGGTAAATACTTCGCCCACTCTTCCAAAGTGATACCTTTACCCTTACCGTCGCTCCTCTCTAAATTTAAGGCATAATGCTCAATAACACGACAGAAACTATGGACATCCCCCATGAGCATATCATCAAAGCTATCAAACATACAATTTTCAGTGTCCCTATTTTCAATCATAGCATTAAACTCCGCATCGCTATGATGCTTTAAATCAGCCATATAAGAGAGCGCATGTAAAATGATTAAACTCGCTTGAAACCCTGCCCCATTATAACTCATCGGAGCGAACAACACACCAAGTCGCATACTTCTTTTTTCGTTAGCATAAAGCTCCGCCATAGTGAGAAAACCGCCCTCATTCTCATCAGCAAAATCAAAGTCCAATTTGAAACGATTTTCTTTCTCTTTAGCAGTAGAAGTCCTTTCCTTAACACTCGGTCCGCTCGTAACGATTTTAAGCCCTTTTAACAAGTCATCAGCGCTTTTTTCGGCGTGATTTTTCGCAACTTCATTCAAAGGCACTTCCTTAAACCATTTTAAGAACTTGTCGCTATTGAAAGCGTAAGTGGCTTCGTTGCCTTTTTGGCTCCTTAAGGTTACACGATTAAACCCAATATTAATGACTTTAGCCTCCACCACTTTGTTATTGATCGTGGCTTTGACTGACGCGCCTAACTCTAACTTATTTTCGTTTTGAAAACCCATAAAATACTCCTTGATAAAAATTTGTTTTAAAATCCGCTATAATCGTCCGTTCAATGTTTTTTTAATGTTTTTATCTTTTTGGCATGGCTTGTTCCTCCTTGTTGGGGTGTGAAGCGCTAAAAATAGACCCTTTATTTTTGAGTATCGCATCATTCAATGTCCTTTAAAAGAGCGTTTTTAAAAGCTTTAAGCGCACTTTCACCCACCAATTCAGCGATACGATAACGCGCGATTAAAAAGTCTAATAATTTTTCGCTTCTTTCTTTGATTTGCGCGACCCCAAAAGAAGCGTTTTTAGCCACTTCTTTTTCGCTATAAGAGCCTTTAAGGTATTCTTTTCTTTTTTCCTCAAAAGGCTTGTTGCTTAAAGAGCTGTTAGCGTTTTTAAGGATTAAGAGCAAGTTCCCTAAGGCATGCACGATGTTAGGGTTTTTGGCCCAATCTTTTTCTTTAGCGCTATAGCCTTGATCGGGTTTTTGAGGCAGGATATACTCAATGCTTTCTATACTGCCATCAAAATTCAAAGTCGTTTCAGGGTTATGGTATAGCTCGTATTCATACAGCAAGTAATTCAATGCCTTGTCCCATTTATACCATTTTTCAGCATTCTTTTTAGAAAGGATACTCTCTTCAAGCAATTCCAAGCCGCTATACTTGCCCTTGAAAAAACTCTTTTCTAGCGTTGGAAGATCTTCAATGGCGATATTTTCTTCCCCATATCTATACGCTCTGAACGCTATAAAAGCCAATTCAATCCATTCATTTTTAGCTGTATCCCTACCAGCAACCCCATAGACTAAAAACCCGAAACGCTCTAAATACTCTAATAAACCCTCTAATTCTTGGGTGGTATAAGGCTGTTCATTAGCGCTTCTTCCAACAAGCTGTATGGTTAAAAGAGAGAGCAATAAGGGAAGAAAAGCGTTATCTCTCAAAGCGTTTAAGCGCCGCATTTTGTCTAACAAGCCGCGCGTTTTAGGCGTGATTTCAATCCTAAGCTCTTCATCATCAAGCGTGTGCAAGAAATTCCAAACTTTAGAAGAATAAGACAGATAAAATAACAGCTCGTCTATTTTGTCATATTCATCGCTAAAGGGTGTATTATGGGTATATTTTTTATGAGCGTCAAACGCTGTATTCAATAATCTCTCTTTAAACTTGCTATTCTCGCCATAATAATACGCCACAAAATGCTTTAAAAAACTTTCTAAATGATCGTCTTCAAAGGATCTCAAATCGTAATAAATGATCGTGTAGGTATTATTGATCTCTTTTTGAAGTGTTTCTAATTTTTGTCCATTACAAATCTTGTGCGCCACAAAATGCAAGCGGTTTTTTAACAATTCTAAAGTGGATAGATCCTTGCCACGATTGTTAATCGTTTCAAAAGAACTGAACGGATCGATTCGGTTATCGTTCAATCCCACCACGCTAAAAAGCATTTTCTTTATAAGGGCATCAAACATTTTTTCAAGCGTTTCCATAGGCGTATCGCTGATTTTTTCTTTAAAGAATTCGTAAGCCTCAATAAGATTTTTAGCGTAAAAAGAAGTTTTGAACGCTTTTAAATCTTTTTCTTCTTCAATGATCGCCCTAAAAGCTTCACTCAAACCATAATACCTATAGGATAAAATGGGTTCAAGGTTGATTAAAGAATACTTTGGGTCTTTGTTTTGGGTGGTTTTGGCTAAAAGGCCCAGTAAAATCAGGCTTGTAGCCAATCGTTGTTGGCAGTCTATGATTTCAAAAGCACTGCTTTCAAGCTCATTTTCAGACTCTCTTAAGGTTAAGCTATGCATGTAATGGAATTTATCTCCCAGTTTGGACACATGCTCTAAATCGTTCCAAAAATCCTTTAATTGCCTTATTTGCCATGCATACCCCCTTTGATAGCTAGGGATTTCAAACATGCCTTTTTCAATCACTCCGTCTAAATTTAACAATTCCATTAAAATCCTTTCATAGGTTTATGGGTAAAACCCATAACCCTTCATTTTTTCGCTCAATCAATTTCATTGAATTTTGAAGTTGTAGGTAATTTGTCAAACAATATGCGTTTTTATTGACCAATTCTTCGTATTCCTGGCTCCCTTTTTGAGCGCAAACGCCATAAATCCCTAACGATCCCCCACCATCAACTCCAATGCGATCATGGTCAATCTTTAGAGCAAAAACGCTCCGTTGGACTATAGCTTCTTTAGTTGATTTCTCATACACAATAGCAACAGCATAATCCGCTTTACGCACCTTTTGAAAATCCTCTTCTTGAGCCACTTTATCCATTCTTGGGCGAAAAAAAGTCAAAGTGCATTCCTCACAAGCTTGTTTGAAAGGCTTGCCTTCTAAATCCGTATTTGTTGGATCGTTGTAATAATTACTTTGGAATAAGCACAACAACAAATTGTATTTTTCATGCGCTTTTAAATCTTCTAACTGAGCCATCACTTCTCCTTTGAATTTAACTCTGTAAGCCCCACTGATTTAAAAATGGGGCTTATGGAATCAAATGGTTTAAAAAAATTGTGGCACGGATTAATGAGAGAGGGAATAAAAGGGTTAATAATAGGGGGAATAATAAAGAGTAGGGGATTTTTAAATCGGTTTTGGTAAAAGTTATAATAATAGGGTAGCGTTGCTTGATTGCTTGATTGCTTGATTGCTTGATTGCTTGATTGCTTGATTGCTTGAATGGTTGAATGCCATTTCTACCCCTTTTTGAAAAAAAGATGACATGGAGCATTGTATCTAGTGGTATTCAATCAATGGTTAATGGTGCGTATTTATTTTTTAATGATGCGTTTTGTTTTTTAATGATGCGTTTTTATCTTATTTTAATGATGCGTTTAATCTTTAAAGCTTTATTTTTTAGCCCCCCATTCCAATCGCTCCCCCATCATTTCCAATAACGCTTATCCATTCCTTTCAAACTTTAAAATTCCTTTCAAACTCTAAATTTTCTTCCAAAATTCTCAAAACTTTAAGCAAACTTTAAGCATTGCATGTCTATAATTACATTTCGTTTTTAAAGACAAGCTTTAAAAAGTTCTTTAATTTGAAACCACTCAAACAAGTTCTAAAAGCCAAAAAGCTTTTAAACAAGTTTAAACAAGTCATAAAAGCCAAAAAGCTTTTAAAAATAAAAAGCTCATTGACTGATTAAACTTGGCACTTAAAAAAGATTAGGGATCAAGCATTTTTAGTCTTCTTTAAAGGGTTTAACAGAGCGATTGTAGCAAGTTTTTAAAGAAAAACGAAGTTATTTGATTTAACATTGTTAATAGCCTATGTAAAAGTAAAGTAAAACTACAATAACTCTGTCTTATATTCATTAAGGCAGTGGTAGCGCTGAAGAATATTCGTGCAATTGTCGTTATTCATTATAAAAGGGCGGGTTTTAAAGGATATTTTAAAATTTAAAACAAGCTTTTAAGAGCAGATGGCGGATGCCTTGCCAAAGAGAGGCGATGAAGGACGTACTAGACTGCGATAAGCTATGCGGAGCTGTCAAGGAGCTTTGATGCGTAGATGTCCGAATGGGGCAACCCAACTAATAGAGATATTAGTTACTCTTTAATAGAGAGCGAACCTAGTGAAGTGAAACATCTCAGTAACTAGAGGAAAAGAAATCAACGAGATTCCCTAAGTAGTGGCGAGCGAACGGGGAAAAGGGCAAACCGAGTGCTTGCATTCGGGGTTGAGGACTGCAACATCCAAGAGAACGCTTTAGCAGAGTTACCTGGAAAGGTAAGCCATAGAAAGTGATAGCCTTGTATGCGACAAGGCGTTTTTAGGTAGCAGGATCCAGAGTAGGCCAGGACACGAGGAATCCAGGTTGAAGCCGGGGAGACCACTCTCCAACCCTAAATACTACTCTTTGAGCGATAGCGAACAAGTACCGTGAGGGAAAGGTGAAAAGAACCGCAGTGAGCGGAGTGAAATAGAACCTGAAACCATCTGCTTACAATCATTCAGAGCCCTATGATTTATCAGGGTGATGGACTGCCTTTTGCATAATGATCCTGCGAGTTGTGGTATCTGGCAAGGTTAAGCGAATGCGAAGCCGTAGCGAAAGCGAGTCTTAACAGGGCGAACAAGTCAGATGCTGCAGACCCGAAGCTAAGTGATCTATCCATGGCCAAGTTGAAACGCGTGTAATAGCGCGTGGAGGACTGAACTCGTACCCATTGAAACGGGTTGGGATGAGCTGTGGATAGGGGTGAAAGGCCAAACAAACTTAGTGATAGCTGGTTCTCTTCGAAATATATTTAGGTATAGCCTCAAGTGATAATAAAAGGGGGTAGAGCTCTGATTGGGCTAGGGCTGCTCGCCGCGGTACCAAACCCTATCAAACTTCGAATACCTTTTATCGTATCTTGGGAGTCAGGCGGTGGGTGATAAAATCAATCGTCAAAAGGGGAACAACCCAGACTACCAAATAAGGTCCCTAAGTTCTATTCTGAGTGGAAAAAGATGTGTGGCTACTCAAACAACCAGGAGGTTGGCTTAGAAGCAGCCATCCTTTAAAGAAAGCGTAACAGCTCACTGGTCTAGTGGTCATGCGCTGAAAATATAACGGGGCTAAGATAGACACCGAATTTGTAGATTGTGTTAAACACAGTGGTAGAAGAGCGTTCATACCAGCGTTGAAGGTATACCGGTAAGGAGTGCTGGAGTGGTATGAAGTGAGCATGCAGGAATGAGTAACGATAAGATATATGAGAATTGTATCCGCCGTAAATCTAAGGTTTCCTACGCGATGGTCGTCATCGTAGGGTTAGTCGGGTCCTAAGCCGAGTCCGAAAGGGGTAGGTGATGGCAAATTGGTTAATATTCCAATACCGACTATGGAGCGTGATGGGGGGACGCATAGGGTTAAGCGAGCTAGCTGATGGAAGCGCTAGTCTAAGGGCGTAGATTGGAGGGAAGGCAAATCCACCTCTGTATTTGAAACCCAAACAGGCTCTTTGAGTCCTTTTAGGACAAAGGGAGAATCGCTGATACCGTCGTGCCAAGAAAAGCCTCTAAGCATATCCATAGTCGTCCGTACCGCAAACCGACACAGGTAGATGAGATGAGTATTCTAAGGCGCGTGAAAGAACTCTGGTTAAGGAACTCTGCAAACTAGCACCGTAAGTTCGCGATAAGGTGTGCCGCAGCAATGCGGTCTCAGCAAAGAGTCCCTCCCGACTGTTTACCAAAAACACAGCACTTTGCCAACTCGTAAGAGGAAGTATAAGGTGTGACGCCTGCCCGGTGCTCGAAGGTTAAGAGGATGCGTCAGTCGCAAGATGAAGCGTTGAATTGAAGCCCGAGTAAACGGCGGCCGTAACTATAACGGTCCTAAGGTAGCGAAATTCCTTGTCGGTTAAATACCGACCTGCATGAATGGCGTAACGAGATGGGAGCTGTCTCAACCAGAGATTCAGTGAAATTGTAGTGGAGGTGAAAATTCCTCCTACCCGCGGCAAGACGGAAAGACCCCGTGGACCTTTACTACAACTTAGCACTGCTAATGGGAATATCATGCGCAGGATAGGTGGGAGGCTTTGAAGTAAGGGCTTTGGCTCTTATGGAGCCATCCTTGAGATACCACCCTTGATGTTTCTGTTAGCTAACTGGCCTGTGTTATCCACAGGCAGGACAATGCTTGGTGGGTAGTTTGACTGGGGCGGTCGCCTCCTAAAAAGTAACGGAGGCTTGCAAAGGTTGGCTCATTGCGGTTGGAAATCGCAAGTTGAGTGTAATGGCACAAGCCAGCCTGACTGTAAGACATACAAGTCAAGCAGAGACGAAAGTCGGTCATAGTGATCCGGTGGTTCTGTGTGGAAGGGCCATCGCTCAAAGGATAAAAGGTACCCCGGGGATAACAGGCTGATCTCCCCCAAGAGCTCACATCGACGGGGAGGTTTGGCACCTCGATGTCGGCTCATCGCATCCTGGGGCTGGAGCAGGTCCCAAGGGTATGGCTGTTCGCCATTTAAAGCGGTACGCGAGCTGGGTTCAGAACGTCGTGAGACAGTTCGGTCCCTATCTGCCGTGGGCGTAGGAAAGTTGAGGAGAGCTGTCCCTAGTACGAGAGGACCGGGATGGACGTGTCACTGGTGCACCAGTTGTTCTGCCAAGAGCATCGCTGGGTAGCTACACACGGATGTGATAACTGCTGAAAGCATCTAAGCAGGAAGCCAACTCCAAGATAAACTTTCCCTGAAGCTCGCACAAAGACTATGTGCTTGATAGGGTAGATGTGTGAGCGCAGTAATGCGTTTAGCTGACTACTACTAATAGAGCGTTTGGCTTGTTTTTTGCTTTTTGTATAAGATAACGGCAATAAGTGCGAATGGGTTACCACTGCCTTACTGAGTGTAAGAGAGTTAGAGTTTTATAAAGACTTTTATAGGGTTAAACTTTAATGAGGAATGAGATACCATCTCAATGGTTTAAAGTTAAAAGCTATTAACGATCTTCTTTGTTAAAAAACAGCTCCCTATAAAGAGAAAGGGGAGTTAAGGGTAAATGCGTTTTATCTTTAGCTCCCTTTTCCTTGTGCCTTTAGAGAAGAGGAACTACCCAGTTAACCATTCCGAACCTGGAAGTCAAGCTCTTCATCGCTGATAATACTGCTCTTTTCAAGAGTGGGAATGTAGGTCGGTGCAAGGATAGGGAAATGTTTTTTAGTCTTGCTTTTTATTTAATTTCATTATTGATTATATTTTAGTGCTTTATTTTTCTGTTGCTTTTTTATTTTTTTTATTTTTGGTTGTTTTGTTGATTTATTCAAAGGTTTTAGGGTTTTAAGAAAGCGAGTTTGATGGCAAAATAAAACTTAAAGTCATAACATAAGATCTAAAATCCAATTTTTTAGAAAGTTTAATATCTTTGGAAAGAGTCCGCACCAATTAAACATGGATTTAGAAAAAAGTTTTATTCTCTAAAGAATGTAATTATTTATAAAACTCTTATCCAAGCTTCTTTTTAAAGGAAGTTTATGAAGTTTTTTAAAATCCCTAAACTGCGTTAAATTCCAAAGAGTGATAAGAAATGTTTCTAGAAAGTTTTATTCTTTAAAAAGTTATCGCTTTATAACCAAGATCTTTAGTTTGATTGTAAAAAACGCTTTTAGCGTTTTAGATTTTTATTCTTTATTCCACTGGTGTTGCTTTTTATTTCTTTTGTTTTTAACTTTTTAGTTTGGGGTGTTGTGGGGTTTGCGTTTGAATGGTTTTTGTGTTTTGGATTTTTAGAACCGATCTAAAAGAAAACTTTTTTCATCAAGTTTCTTTTTTAAAAAAGCCTAAAAATTTCTTAAACACTTCTTTAGGATCGAATGTATCGCACACCTTGCACCCATACATGCCAATTAAAATCACAAGCCAGCTCACATACACCCAGCTCATCAAAAACCACAAAATAGAAACGCTCCCATAAAGCTCATGGTAAGTGCGATTATACAACACATAATAAGTGAAGGCCCATTTTAACACATGCCAAGAAACGCTCGTAAAAAACACCCATAAAAACACCCAAAAATAATGTTTAAACACCTTATTCGTGGGAATGGTAAAAAGGATCAAAAAAAACGCGTAAGTGCCTATCCATCTTAAAACATGCAACAAATTTGAATCTTTATCTTCAAAAAACACTTGGATCTTAATGTCAAAAAACACCACCAAAGGCAGAGCGAATAAAAACACTAAAGTCGTGCCAAAACCCCAAAATAAAAAGATTTCTTTACCCTTAAAATGCGCATAATCTCTGGGCTTTGCATCAAAAATTTTTGACGCGATGGAGCGGTAGTTTTCACAAAAAAGCACCAACGCCACCACAATAGACACCTCTTCAAGCGTGCCTAAAGTCATGTCTGTTTTTTTAAAATTTTCTAAAAAATCCTTAATCGCGCCAATGAGTTTAGGAGCGTTAGGGAAAATCAAGGCTTCCATTTCACCGCTGTGCGCTTGCATGTAATGAGACACAAAAAGACTAAACACAAACAACAAAATAGGCGATAAAGACAAAATCGTATAAAAACTCAAGCTGGAAGCGTAGTAAAACAATTCGCTCAAGCCCAAAAAGGCGTTTTTCAGACGCTCGGGGAAAATCATTCTAAGAAGGCGCAAAAACCCTCTAACGCTTTTAAAAAGTTCTCTCATTAATGACAGCTTGTCGCCATTGTCAAGCCATAAGAGAGCAGTTTTTCTATATCTTTTTTAGGGGCTTTGCCTTTGGTGGTTAAATAATCCCCTAACACCACCGCATTGATGCCGTATTCAAAAAGCTTGGCTTCCTTTTTGTCGTTATCTTTAAACACCACTTCACGCCCCCCAGCCACCATAAGCCTAGCGTTAGGCAAAAACTCTTTAGCCAAAAGCACGCATTCTAGGGCTTCATCCGCACTCAAAGTCTCTGCATCAATGGGCAATACCGGGTTTTTAATGAAAAAATTAATGGGCGTGGTGTGCGGAGAGAGCGAAGCTAACGCCCTAAGCATTTCAATCCGATCTTCCCAGCTCTCATTAAGCCCAAAAATCCCCCCACTGCACAAGCCTAATCCCGCCCTTAAAGCGTTTTCGCATGTGATAAACCTTTCTTCCCATGTGTGCGTGGAACAGATTTTAGGGAAGAAATTTTGCGAAGTTTCTAAATTATGGTTATAGCTATGAATGCCCGCATCTCTTAAAAACTCTAATTGCTCCAAATTTGCGCGCCCGCAGCATGCGATTAAATGCAAGCCTAATTCTTCTTTGTTGATGGCTTTAGCTAATTTGGCGATGTATTCGCATTTTTCATCGTCTAATTCGCGCCCTGAAGTAACCAGACAAAACCCTAAAGCCCCTAATTGTCTTAACGCTCTAGCCTCTTGTAAAACCACTTTTTCATCTTTGAATTTATAGCGCTTGATCGCTCCTTGATGGTGTGAGCTTTGCGTGCAATAAGCGCAATCTTCCTTACAATCCCCACTGCGCACATTGGAAATGGAACATAAAAAAATCTCTTGCATAATCATTCCTTTGTTTTAAAAAAGTTGGTTTTTTGAGATTGATTATAGCAAAGAAAAAGAAGCGCTTTTGATTTTAAAGGCTTTATTCCATTAAATATTAAAACTAAAACTTTATTTGATTTTAATTTAATTGTTCGCTAGCGCTTCTAAAGTCAATCTCAAAACTTTACGCTATAATTTCCTCACTTTTTCATTAAGGGATTTCATGCAAGATTCATTCACTCAAGGTTACCCCCCCCCCCCCCCCCAATCAGCACTAAAATATCACGCACCCAATAACGCTCTCAATAGAGGAATAGAGCTACCCACCCACATCACCAGTAATTTAAAAAACGAGCTTAGAGATTATCAAAAAAAAGCGATATGTAATTATTTAGAAAAACGACAATCCAACCCAACTCAAAAGCATTTCATGTTTGAAATGGCCACCGGTAGCGGTAAAACCTTAGTGATGGCGGGTTTGATTTTAGAATGCTGCAAGCAAGGCTATCAAAATTTTATCTTTTTTGTGAATAGCACCAGCATTTTAGAAAAAACGAAATTGAATTTCACAGACAGCGCCTCATCAAAATACCTTTTTAGTGAAAATATCAATATCAATGATGAAAACACAGAAATTAAAAGCATCAATAATTTAAACGAGAGCCACAACGGCGCTATCAACATTTATTTCAGCACCATTCAAGGCTTGTTTTCATTATTCACTAAAGCTAAGGAAAACGCTATCACCATAGAGGATTTAAAAGATCAGAAATTGGTTTTTTTAGCGGATGAAGCGCACCATTTAAACACAGAGACTAAAAAGAAATTAAATGATAGTGAGGCTAGTGAAAAACGCAATTGGGAAAGCGTGGTGAAATTAGCGCTAGAACAAAATAAAGACAATTTATTGCTGGAATTTAGCGCCACTATCCCTAAAGAAAAAAGCGTTGAAGAAAAATATAAAAACTTAAAGGTGGCAACTTACACCTTAAAAGAATTTAGCGAAGATAAATTTTGCAAAAACATTTATTCCCTTTCCTATGAAAATAAAGAATTAGAAACACGCTTTTTAGGGGCATGCGTTTCCAGTTTGTATAAAGAATTATTAGCCCAACACCATAATATTGAAAACTTTAAACCATGCATTTTGTTTAAAAGCGAGAGAATTGAAGACAGCAAGGAAAATCAAGAGCGCTTCAACGCCTTTTTAGAAAATTTAAGCCCTTTAGATTTAGAAAATTTTTTCCATTACAGCCACAACGCTTTTTTTAAAGACGCTAAAAACTTTTTTGACAAGCAAAAATACACCCCTAACCTTACCGCATTCTTGCAAACGAAATTCAAAAAAAGCACCCAGATTAACACCAATAACGAAAAAGAATTAGAAAAGAGCATGCTTTTATTGAACTCCCTAGAAGACAGAGACAACCCTAAAAGAGTGATTTTTAGCGTGGATAAGCTCAATGAAGGTTGGGATGTGTTAAATTTGTTTGACATTGTCAGGCTTAAAAATAAAGCGAGCCAAAAAGACACCATTAAAGACGCCCAGCTCATAGGGCGAGGAGCGAGATACTACCCCTTTAGCTACAACGATTTCAAGCCAAGCCGCATAGAGTTTTACCAACGCAAGTTTGATTTTTCCAACCCCTTAAGCGCGTTAGAAAGGTTAGACTACCATGCCGTTTATGACAGCGAGTTTATCGCTAAATTAAACAACGAGTTACAAGATTTAGGATTAGGGTTTGTAAATGAAAAACAGACTATCCCTTTAACGCCCACCAAGCGTTTCAAATGCTACTATGCGAGCAATACAAAAGACAAGAAGAAAAACCTATTCAATAAAGACTATTCAGACCCTGTTGAAGCCACACTCCAAAGTTTGCATGTCCCCTTATTTGTTTTTGATGTGCGTGAAAAGCAAGTGGATTTTAAAGAAGAAAATAAAGGCGATAAAACTTATTATATACCCCACACCTTAGATAAAATCCCTATAAATTATTTTTTAAAAGCCCTTAATTTAAAAAACCTGGATTTCAAGACGCTTAAAAAAGCCTTTACAAAACATCCCTTTAACAATAAAGTGGGATTTATAGAGCGGTATGTCTCTTCATTAAAAACAAACTTCCATAAAGACCAAAAGTTTGACGACAATAAAAACCTTTTAAAACTCGCTGTTTATATCATTGAAAACTTAAAAGACACGCTTTTAAAAGAGCAAGATAAATACGAGATGAGCGCACTAGAATTGAAAGAATTTGAAACGCATAATAAAAGCCTTAGCGCTAGCGAATGGGAAAAAGGCATTCCCTTTTACGAATGGCTGCTTTTTAAAGACATGCGAAAACTAGACAGCGATTTAGAAAGGGATTTTTTAAATTTCATCAACGATAATAAAGAGATTTTAGACAAGAAATTCAAAGAATGGTGCGTTTTAAGGAATGACCATTTCACTGAATTAAAAGTTTTTTGCAATATAGAAAATAGCCCTTATTACGCGCAAGGTTTTGAGCCGGATTTTATCCTTTTTGCCCAAACGCATAGCGATGAATTTTTAGGCTTCACTTGTTACATGGAAGCTAAAGGCGAACATTTAGAGCCTTCTAGTGCTTGGAAAAAAGAATTTTTAGAAATGCTAGAAAACGCCGCACTTAAAAGCCATAACAAAAAACTCCATTTAAAAGGCTTGCCGTTTTTCACGCTCCATAATAATAAAGTAGTAAATGACGAATTTGCAACCGCTTTCAATCAAATTTTTAAGGATCAAAAATGTTAAAAAACCCGCTAAAAACCCTACTAGATATTTTAATCAATCGTTTCACTAAAGAGCGCTTAGTAACTTTAATCCTACAGAATGATGAAAAGCTTTTAACTTTCATGCTTGAGCATGAAAACGCTGACGACCAAAAACGCTTTTTTTAAAATTATCGCTAATTCGCTTGTATTCAATCAAAAAGCGTTATTGGAATGTTTAGAAACAAAAGAATTAGATCGCTCTTTCACACGATTTGAAAATAAAATAGGCTTATATCCACAAGGAAATCCTAAGCGTCCTATAAAATCCAGCGAATTAGTCGTTTTGAATTTCCCTTTTAAAGACAATGTTTTACTGGGTAGTGCTAAAGATAACAGCACCAAATCTAACGAGCTTTTTTACCATGAGGTATTGCATAAAAAAGAAATTGACACGCTTTTAAAGAAAAAGGCGTTGTGCCGTTTTGAAATGCATGGAGAAGGCGATTTAGAAAACGCTTTAAAAGATAAGAACACAAACTACCTTATCAAAGGCAACAATTTGATCGCTCTTCATTCTTTAAAAAAGAAATTCGCTAAAAAAGTGAAATGCATCTACATTGACCCCCCTTATAATACCGGTAATGACAGCTTTAATTACAACGATAATTTCAACCACAGCTCATGGCTAGTGTTTATGAAAAACAGGCTTGAAGCGGCTAGGGAGTTTTTAAGCGATGATGGGAGTATTTATATTAATTTAGATTATAATGAAGTGCATTATTGTAAGGTGTTAATGGGCGAAATTTTTAAACGAGAAAATTTCAGAAGTGAAATTATATGGAGAATGGGTTTTTTATCGGGCTACAAAACGGTTGCAAAAAAATATATAAGAAACCATGATACAATTTTATTTTATTCTAAAAGTGATAATTATCTTTTTAATAAGACTTATATAGAAAATAAAGATTTTTTACAGCTATTAACAAAAAATGAAGTGCAAAATGCTTTTAAAAAATTTTCTTTTCCACAAGAAAAAGTAGATGATTTTTTAACTTTTATAAATCATGAAAATAGAGGTGAAAAATATCCATTAGAAGATACATGGAATAGTAATAAGTGGGATAAATTAAATTCAATTGCTATTGATAGTTCAGTTTCAAGAGTTGATGAAACTATAGTAATTGATGATGAAAATTTTAAAGGTCAAAAACCAGAAAGTTTAATTCAAAGAATCTTAGAGGTCTCTACCAACGAAAACGACCTCGTGTTAGATTTTTTTGCTGGGAGCGGGACGACTTGCGCGGTGGCGCACAAAATGAAACGCCGTTACATCGGCATCGAGCAAATGGACTATATAGAAACGATCACCAAAGAAAGGTTAAAAAAAGTCATAGAGGGCGAGCAAGGGGGCATTTCTAAAAAATGCGATTTTAAGGGGGGCGGGAGTTTTGTCTATGCTGAATTGAAAGAAGTGAATTTAGAAATTAAAAAACAAATCCTTAACGCTAACAGCGCGAGTGAATGCCTAAAAATCTTTAACGATCTTAATGAGCGTTTTTTAAAACGCGCCGATTGTAAAATTGGTGAAATCCATAGCGAAGAGTTCCAAAATTTAGATTTAAACGAGCAAAAAAGGATTTGTTGCGTGCTTTTAGACTCTAACGAAGACTATTTGAACTTGGGCGATATTGACGAAGACGTATGGGGGATAGATAAGATCACTAAAAAATACAATGAAATTTTTTATTCTTAAATTCAATCATTCAATGCGCGCTATTTAACGCATCAAAACCTATTTAGTGGGTAAAAACAAACGATTAAAAATATTATTGTAGTATTCAAGCCAACCAACAAGGAGCAAAACATGAAAACCTTTAAAAACCTTCTCTGTTTTAGCCTGATCGCTATGAGTTGGCTCCAAGCGGACATGTTGGATAATTTCACTAAGGCTATTAACAGTTACACCGCTAAAAAACTTAATGAAATCAAGGATCAAGTCAATAGCGCTAACCCCACTAAAAATCGCAATACCGCTTATAACGCTAATGGCATGCTCACTAACATTGATTGTAAGGTCTTAAAAAATAACTTTTATTCGGTGTGTTATTCTAGCGAGTTAAAAAACCCTATTTATGGCGTGAGCGTGTTGTTTGGGGATTTAGTGGATAAAAATAATATTGAAAAACGCTATGAGTTTAAGACGGACACACGATTAGCCAAATACCAACAAGCCACGACACAAGATTACACCAGAAGCGGTTTTGATAGGGGGCATTTTGTGGCGAATGACGCTTCTTTTGATTTTGCGTCTAACCCTTTAAGAGAGACTTACAGAATGACTAATATCACCCCTGAAGCCAAAAACACCAACAGGCATTCTGTTTTATTAGTAGAAAAAGAGGGCCGTAATTTGGCCAGGAAATACCATCAAGTTTTAGTAGAAGAACTCACCATCATCAAACAAGGTTATAGGACTTTTAGCTCTAAAAACATCGCTATCCCTAGCGGATTTTGGTACCACTATGATACAAGTCTAACGGACAGCTATGAAAACGCTAAAAGCGAATGTTTTTATATCCCTAATGACAACCAAAACTATCCCTTACAAGAAATGAGAAGAGATTGTAAAGAATATGAGCGGGTTGAAAAGCAGGTGGTTTTTAAGAACAATAAAAACAATGAGTTGAATGAATTGCCTAAGTATCTTAACAACGCTAAGAAGTATTAAAACTAAAATGCCTATAAAAACACCGGTATTTTTGATAAAAAGGTTTAAGGAATCAAATCCCTAAACGGCTAAAATTGGTTTTTGTTGGAAGCGTTTCATAGGTGTTGGAGAATGGGATAAAAACGATTATTACCTGCTTCTCGCAACTCTAAAAACAACAATACGCAAATTTTAAATTATTTTACATGAACTCCTGGAGTTTGTTCGCTTGCGCCATCCATTCTGAAAGGCTTTCATAATCGTTATTTTCTATCCAAGCCTTAGCTTGCGCGATTTCTTTTTCGCATTTTTCAATCGCTTCTAAGACATTGTCTCGGTTTTGTTTGAAAATATCTTTCCACATTAAAGGCGAGCTTTTAGACAGACGGCTCATATCCCTAAAACCCCCACCCGCTAAAGATAAAATCATCTCTGGATCGTTTTGCTTTAAAACGCTATTGGCTAAAGCGTAGCTCAAAACATGGGGTAAATGGCTGATATAAGCCACATGGGTGTCATGCTCGTTGGATTTCATTTTAATCAAGCGCGCTTTAATGCCTAAAAAGATTTCTTTAGCGAGCTCTACTTGCTTGGTCCCTGAATCTTCTAAATCGCACAATATCACCAAAGCGTTTTCATACAGTCCCTTAACGCTCGCTTTAGGGCCATAAAACTCTGTCCCGCACATGGGGTGCGCGGCGATGAAATTTTGACGAATGCTTTTAGGGATATTGCGAATGATTTGCGCTTTAGCGCCCCCTAAATCAATAATCGTTGCGCTTTTTTTAACGGGAGTCATTTTTTTCAAACATTCAATGATGCCCTCAACCGGAATGGCCAAAAAAATCACATCGCATTCTAAAATCTTTTCAAATTCCACGCATTCATCTACAAGCCCCAAAGTCAAAGCCAATTTAGCATGCAAAGCGTTATGATCATAGCCTGTAACGCTTTTAAAACGCCCCCATTCTTGCAAGGCCAGCCCTAAACTCCCCCCCATAAGCCCTAAACCAATAATGCCTGCTTTCATGCCAAATTTTTAAAGCAAAGTTTTTTCTAACACTTCAGCGATGTTTTTCACCGCAACGATGTTTAAATTCTCTCGCACTTCAGCAGGGATCTCGTCTAAATCCCTTTCGTAATTTTTGACAGGAATGAGAGCGGTTTTAATGCCGGCTTTAAAAGCGGCGATCAATTTTTCTTTCAACCCTCCTATGGGTAAAACTTCCCCGCTCAAAGTCAATTCGCCCGTCATTGCCACTTCGCTTCTTGTAGCCCTATCGCACAAAATGCTCGCCATCACGCTCGCCATAGCGATCCCAGCGCTCGGGCCATCTTTGGGCGTAGCCCCCTCAGGGACATGCAAATGCAAATCATAAGCGTTATAAACTTTCAGCGCTTTTTTCTTTTTCTTATTCTCTGCATCGGTTTCGCTAGGGATTTTAGGCGCTTTTAAGGTTTCGTTATCCAATAAGACTTTGACAACAGAAAAGGCAATAATGGCGGATTCTTTCATCACATCGCCTAAACTCCCAGTGAGTTTCAATTCCCCCTTGCCTCTAATCTTAAGCGCTTCAATTTTAAGCACATCACCGCCCACTGGAGTCCATGCCAAACCATTGACAATACCGATTTTATTTTCTCCATCTATGGGGTCAATTTCAAACACCATGCGTTCTAAATACTCTTTAATGTTGTTAGGCGTGATAGAGATGCAGAAATCTTTGTTCTCGCCTTTTTGATCTTCGCTTTTTTTATCTTCGCCTTTTTTGGTCCGCCCTTTTTTGTGCGGGTTATCTTCTAGGTATTTTAAAGCTACTTTACGCATAATCGTTGCGATCTGTCTTCGTAAATCCCTAACGCCCGCTTCTCTGGTGTATTTTTCAATAATGAGTTTCAAACACTCATGGCTAATATCCACTTCGCTAGGCTTTAAGGCGTGCTTTTCTAATTCTTGGGGGATGAGGTAGTTTTTAGCGATCTCTTCTTTTTCGCTAGGCGTGTAGCTGGACACGCTGATAAATTCCATTCTGTCTCTTAAAGGGGCTGGGATTCTGTCAATATTATTAGCGGTAGCGATAAAAATCACTTGCGACAAATCAATGCTGAAATTCGCATAATGATCCCTAAAAGCGGTATTTTGCTCAGGGTCTAAGATCTCTAATAAAGCGCTCGCTGGATCACCCCTAACGCTCCTATCCACCTTATCAATTTCATCTAAAACCATGACCGGATTCATCTTTTTGGCTTCAATAAGCCCTTGGACAATGCGCCCGGGCATTGAGCCTATGTAAGTGCGTCTGTGCCCTCTTAATTCATTCACATCTTCTAAGCCCCCTAAAGCGATCCGAACTAAAGGGCGCTCTATCGCTTTAGCAATGGAATTAGCCAAACTCGTTTTACCCACGCCAGGAGGCCCATAAAAGCATAAAATCGTGCCTTTAGCTTTGTCTTTTTTTTCTGGCTTTTTCTTGTGGCGCATTTCTAAAAGCTGCATGGTGGCAAAGTATTCTACAATGCGCTCTTTAGGCCTTTTTAAGGAATAATGATCCTTGTCTAGTTGTTCTCTCACATGCTTAATGTCAAGCGCTTTTTTCCCATATTGCCCAAAAGGCACATCTAACATGGTTTCAATGTAATTTTGTAAAGTCGCGCTATCAGAGCTGTCCGCATGGGTTCGGCTCAGTCGGTCAATTTGCTTTTTAATCTCCTTAAACGCTTCTTCTTTTAAAAAAGGCTTGATGTTTTCTAGTTTTTGGTAGTATTGGTTTAAATCTTCATCTCGCTGTTTGTCTGTGCCAAGCTCTTTTTGGATTTGTTTGAGCTGCTCTTTTAAGAAATATTCCTTATTGGTTTGCTCCATTTTTTGATGGACTTTGGATTTGATTTCTTTTTGGAGCTTTTGGGTTTTAGTCTCTTCTATCACAATATCAATCAAATCCAACAAGCGCTGTTCGGTGTTGTTGTTGGCAAAAAGAGAATACGCTTGATCTTTTTTTAAATGCAAGGCTGCCGCGATTAAATCAGCGATGCGGTTAGGATCGTCATTGTCTTCTAAAGCCTTGATCAAATCCGGAGGAAAGAGTGAGCTGACATTGGCTAGAGTGATCACCTTTTCTTTTAACACTTCCACGATCGCTTGAATGTTTTCTTTATCGTATTCTAAATATTCAATAGGGCTTATTTGAGCTTCTAAAAAGCCCTGCTCGTTTTCTTTAGCAGGCTCTAAAATACGCCCCTTAGCGATGCCATTAAAGAGCAATTTCACGCGCCCATTAGGCATGTTGGCTTCACGCATAATAGATCCAATCACCCCCACATCATAATAAGGGGCTTCATTGTCATTCAATTTGTCTTTTTGGCATGCAATAAAGACTAACGATTTATTGTTTTTAGCGTAAGCCACCGCCTTGATGCTGGCGTTATTTTGCAAAAAAATAGGGGCTATCATAAAGGGGTATAAAAAAGTGTCTTCTTCTACCAATAAAGGCAGAATTTTAGGAAAATCTTCAGTCATTTTTCATCTCTCTGTTATAATGTGTATGGTTTTGAAATATCCTACCAATCAAAAATTAACACATACCAAGGCATGTGCGATGGTTTGGGTTTAGTCTCTTTTTCTAAAGTCTCATCTATCCTTTCTAAATAGCGTTTCACGCCCTCAGGCTTGTGGCGTTTTTTATAGACATTCGCGATCGCGCGATTGAGCTCATTTTGCCCTAAAATGAATTTGATTTGCATGTATTCTACATAGGGGCGGTAACGGCTGTTAGGGTATTTTTCTATAAATTCGCCTAAACTCACAATAGAATTAGAAATAAATTCCTGGTCTTTAGAATGGTTTTTGAAAGCGTAATAATGCGATTGCAATTTCAAAAAAGTCAAATAATCCACATTGTCTTTCGTCCCAAAGCGCTTGATGTATTCATCAAAGTAAAAAGACGCCAAAACATACTCTTTCTTTTTCATGTGCGCTTGCCCTAAAGCTAGCATCGCTTCTGGGACAAGGGGGGAATTGATGTGTTCGCTCTGTAAAGAAGAATAGTAATTGTCCGCTGTTTCTAAATTAGCAAAAAGGATTTCTCTCAAAATCCCTTGATACCAAAAGATCGCCGGTTTGTTGTATTCGTCTTTTTTTTTCTTTTTGTTCGCACAACCGGTGCTTATAACAATGATTGCCATTGTGATAAAAAGGAAAGTTTTAAAATGTTTTAAACGCATGCCACCTGTCTTATAAAATTAAATTTTTGAATAACTCATGGTTATTTTTTCTTATCTTTCTTATTCCCACCGATTCCCACCGAATAATGTCAGAACCATTTCTCCAATCAAGCACACCGCACCAAAAACATTCCACCCAGTGCTGTAATGAGATTTGCTGGGATTATTTTTCTTGATTTGTGGTTTTATTTTGCTCATTTCTTACTCCTTATTATATTTTATAATGATTCGGTTAAACTTCCATCATGGTTAAGTTATTGGGATTATATCCAAAACTAGCGAAAATTGATTTTACCAAAATTGTTTGATATAATACAGAGTTTAGTTTAGAAATCATTGAGCGCTGGTTTTAAGGCGGTCTTTTATTCTTTAAGGAGAAGATTTTGTGCTTTTTTAAAGGGAATGCAATCGCCTATGATTTTTGATGTGAAAGCGCCTATTTTGGGGTTTGAAACCATTCATAAAATGCGTTTGCAAAAGATTGATGAAGTCTTTTTGCGTTTGAATAGCGCAGAAGAGAATTCCGTGGTGTCTTTCACGCTGGTCAATCCCTTTGCTTTAAGAAAATACGAATTTGAAGTGCCTACCCCCTTAAAAATCCTTTTAGAATTAGAGGGAGCCAAGAGCGTTCTAGTCGCTAATATCATGGTCGTTCAAACCCCCATTGAGCTTTCCACCGTGAATTATTTAGCCCCTTTAATTTTCAATTTGGACAAGCAACTCATGGGGCAAGTGGTTTTGGATTCTAACAAATACCCACACTATCATTTAAGAGAGAATATTCTAAGCCACACGCATGAATGATGCATGAATAATGCATGAGCGGTGTCTGTGTAAAGCGTTTCTTGAAGCTTATGGCGCAATGCATCGGTGTTTTTGCAAATACAAGCGAGCGGTTTTCTTATGGTATAATAGCGGTTATTTTTTAGAATAACCAACGCTAAAAACAGCGCTTTAATTGAATCCAAAACAAGGAGTTTATTTTATGGAACAAAATCATCAAAACTTACAATCTCAATTTTTTATAGAGCATATCTTACAGATTTTACCTCACCGCTATCCCATGCTCTTAGTGGATAGAATTACAGAGTTACAAGCCAATAAAAAAATTGCCGCTTATAAGAATATCACTTTTAATGAAGATGTGTTTAACGGGCATTTCCCTAATAAGCCCATTTTCCCGGGCGTTTTGATCGTAGAGGGCATGGCGCAAACGGGAGGGTTTTTAGCCTTCACTAGCTTGTGGGGGTTTGACCCTGAAATAGCCAAAACAAAAATCGTGTATTTCATGACGATTGATAAGGTTAAATTCCGCATTCCTGTAACCCCAGGCGACAGATTAGAATACCATTTAGAAGTCTTAAAGCATAAAGGCATGATTTGGCAAGTGGGCGGCACGGCTCAAGTGGATGGCAAAGTGGTCGCTGAAGCCGAATTGAAAGCCATGATCGCAGAAAGAGAATAAAAATGAGTAAGATTGCAAAAACAGCCATCATTTCTCCTAAAGCAGAGATAGGCAAGGGCGTAGAAATTGGGGAATTTTGCGTTATTGGGGATCACATCAAGCTCAATGATGGCGTGAAACTCCATAACAATGTAACCTTACAAGGGCATACTTTCATCGGGAAAAACACCGAAATTTTCCCTTTTGCCGTGCTAGGCACACAGCCTCAAGATTTAAAATATAAGGGCGAATACAGCGAACTGATTATTGGAGAAGACAACCTTATTCGGGAATTTTGCATGATAAATCCCGGCACTGAAGGGGGGATTAAAAAAACCATTATTGGGGATAAAAACCTGCTCATGGCTTATGTGCATGTCGCTCATGATTGCGTGATTGGCAGTCATTGCATTTTGGCTAATGGCGTAACTTTAGCAGGGCATATTGAAATAGGCGATTATGTCAATATTGGCGGTCTTACCGCAATCCATCAGTTTGTGCGTATCGCTAAAGGGTGCATGATAGCCGGTAAGAGCGCTTTAGGCAAAGATGTGCCTCCTTATTGCACCGTAGAGGGCAATCGCGCTTTTATTAGGGGGCTAAACCGCCACCGGATGCGCCAATTGCTAGAGAGTAAGGATATTGATTTCATCCATGCACTTTATAAAAGATTGTTTAGCCCTATCCCCTCCTTAAGAGAGAGCGCTAAATTAGAATTAGAAGAGCATGCCAATAACCCTTTTGTGAAAGAGATTTGCTCTTTTATTTTAGAGAGTTCTAGGGGCGTGGCGTATAAGTCAAGCGAATATTCTAGCGAAGAAAAACAAGAGGAATAACATGAACGAAACGCTTTATTGCAGTTTTTGCAAAAAACCAGAATCCAGAGATCCCAAAAAACGCCGCATTATTTTTGCGAGCAACCTGAGTAAAGATGTGTGCGTGTGCGAATATTGTATAGATGTGATGCATGGGGAATTGCACAAATACGACAGAATGGATTCTTTATTGGCGCTCAAAAGAGACCGATTAAGAAGAATGGAATCCAGTGCTTATGAAGAAGAGTTTTTGCTCTCTCACATTCCAGCCCCTAAAGAGCTTAAGGCGGTTTTAGACAATTATGTGATAGGCCAAGAGCAGGCTAAAAAGGTTTTTTCCGTAGCCGTGTATAACCATTACAAACGCTTATCTTTTAAAGAAAAACTCAAAAAACAAGACAACCAAGACAGCGATTTAGAGTTAGAACATTTAGAAGAAGTGGAGTTGAGCAAGTCTAATATTTTATTGATCGGCCCTACAGGGTCGGGCAAAACTTTAATGGCGCAAACTCTCGCCAAGCATTTGGATATTCCTATCGCCATTAGCGATGCGACTAGCCTGACTGAAGCGGGCTATGTGGGCGAAGACGTGGAAAATATCCTTACAAGATTGTTGCAAGCGAGCGATTGGAATGTTCAAAAAGCCCAAAAAGGCATTGTGTTTATTGATGAGATTGATAAAATCAGCCGTTTGTCAGAAAACCGCTCCATCACTAGAGATGTTTCTGGCGAGGGCGTTCAGCAAGCGTTGTTGAAAATCGTTGAAGGCTCTTTAGTGAATATCCCCCCCAAAGGCGGCAGAAAGCACCCTGAGGGCAATTTCATTCAAATTGACACGAGCGACATTTTATTCATTTGCGCTGGAGCGTTTGATGGGTTAGCGGAAATCATTAAAAAACGCACCACGCAAAATGTGTTGGGTTTCACTCAAGAAAAGATGAGCAAAAAAGAGCAAGAAGCGATTTTGCATTTAGTCCAAACCCATGATTTGGTAACTTATGGGCTTATCCCTGAGCTTATCGGCCGTTTGCCGGTTTTAAGCACGCTAGATAGTATCAGTTTAGAAGCGATGGTGGATATTTTGCAAAAACCTAAAAACGCTCTCATCAAGCAATACCAGCAACTTTTCAAAATGGATGAAGTGGATTTGATTTTTGAAGAAGAAGCCATTAAAGAAATCGCTCAACTCGCATTAGAAAGAAAAACCGGGGCTAGGGGCTTAAGGGCGATCATTGAAGATTTTTGTTTGGATATTATGTTTGATTTACCCAAGCTTAAAGGATCGGAAGTGCGTATCACCAAAGATTGTGTTTTAAAACAGGCTGAACCTTTGATCATTGCTAAAACGCATTCTAAAATTCTTCCTTAAGGAACACGCTTATAAATTTAACGATAAAGGATTGGAAAGGGCATGATTTTTAGCAAATTAATCGGTTTGTTTTCGCATGATATTGCCATAGATTTAGGCACGGCTAACACGATCGTGTTGGTCAAAGGGCAGGGCATTATTATCAATGAGCCTTCTATTGTGGCGGTGCGCATGGGATTGTTTGATTCTAAAGCTTATGACATTTTGGCAGTGGGGAGCGAGGCTAAGGAAATGCTAGGCAAAACCCCTAACAGCATCAGAGCGATTCGCCCCATGAAAGATGGCGTGATCGCCGATTATGACATTACCGCTAAAATGATCCGCTACTTTATTGAAAAAGCGCACAAACGAAAAACATGGATTCGCCCGCGCATCATGGTGTGCGTGCCTTATGGGTTGACAAGCGTGGAAAGGAATGCGGTTAAAGAGAGCGCTTTAAGCGCGGGGGCTAGAGAAGTCTTTTTGATTGAAGAGCCTATGGCAGCCGCGATTGGAGCAGGCTTGCCAGTCAAAGAGCCTCAAGGGAGTTTGATCGTGGATATTGGCGGTGGCACGACTGAAATTGGTGTGATTAGCCTAGGAGGGCTAGTCATTTCTAAAAGCATTAGAGTGGCCGGGGATAAATTGGATCAAAGCATCGTGGAATATATTCGCAAGAAATTCAATCTGTTGATAGGGGAGCGCACCGGCGAAGAGATTAAGATTGAAATCGGGTGCGCGATCAAATTGGATCCGCCTCTTACCATGGAAGTGTCAGGGAGGGATCAAGTGAGCGGGTTGTTGCACACGATTGAATTGAGCTCTGATGATGTGTTTGAAGCCATTAAAGATCAAGTGAGAGAAATCTCTAGCGCTTTAAGGAGCGTGCTTGAAGAAGTGAAGCCGGATTTGGCTAAAGACATTGTGCAAAATGGCGTGGTGCTTACCGGCGGTGGGGCTTTGATTAAGGGCTTAGACAAGTATTTAAGCGATATGGTTAAGCTCCCTGTGTATGTGGGCGATGAGCCTTTATTGGCGGTAGCCAAAGGCACAGGAGAAGCCATACAAGATTTGGATTTACTCAGCCGTGTGGGTTTTAGTGAATAATGCATGCGTTTTTATTTTAAATTCCTTTGGCTTTTAGGGATTTTTCTTATTTTTTATTTTTTAGACATTAAAGGCAGTTCTTCTTATATCAGCGACAGGGTTAAAAACGCCTTGATGAACGCTAAAAACAGCTTAGCAGACAACATTCAAGCGTATTTTTTTCAAGCCAAAAACATTAAGGAATTTCAAAAAGAACGCTTGATTTTAGAAGCTTTAAAACTAGAAAACGCTGATTTGAAAGAGCGTTTGAACAGCGTTTATCCTTTAGAAAATCCAAAAATGATCTATTCCCCTACTTTTATGACTTCATTCATCAGTTTAGAAGACACGCGCAGCGTTTCTCTCAACCCTATTGTGAATTTAGAAGAAAATAAGATTTATGGCCTTGTTTCTCACAATCAAGCCATAGGCATTGCCGTGCTGGAAAAAGGGCGCTTGAATGGGTTTTTGAACGCCCACAAGCGCTGCGCTTATAGCGTGATGATAGGCAAAAATCAAGTGTTAGGCTTTATAGGATCTAATTTTAGGCAAGAATTAGTCGTAGATTTCATTGTCCCAAGCGCTGAAATTAACATAGGCGATCAAGTGCTAACGAGTGGGCTAGATGGGATTTTTGGAGCGGGGGTGTTTGTGGGCGAAGTTTCAAGCGTTGAAGATCATTACACTTATAAAAGCGCGGTATTAAAAAACGCTTTTCTAAGCGAAGCCAAACTTTTAAGGCATGTGTTTTTGAGCGATGTGAAAAACTAGCGCTCTATTCAAGGCTAATTCAAGCGCGTTTTTAACCCCTTTCAATAAAACTAGGCTAATTGTTTTAGAAAAAAATCTTTTAATTCCCCTTCTTTAATCCAATCATCTCTATAACGCTCCCCCACATCATCCTTATTTCCATAAAATTTTAAAACCACTTTGATTTTGAGATTGGGATCGTTTTTAGGGTTAAAAATTTTATCTTTAAAAAGTTGATACGCATCTGCCTTATGTTCGTAATCAGTGTGTTTGCTCCCTTTAGGGTCAATGAAGCAAATGATCTGCGTGCCGCCTTTTTCTAGCCAAAAGATAAAATCAGGGAAAAATTTCCTTTCTGTAGCGTTGTCTATATAAGGGATAAACAAATGGTCTAAATGCTCATCAATCTTGCTGAACGCCCAAAAATCATAGTTTTCTTGCAGCGTTTTTATGGTTTCAGTTTCTTGCAACTCTTCTAAAAAATCGCTCTCGCTCTTTACTTTAACCACATGCTTAAGCCAATCGCAGTTTTTGGCTTTAATTAAAGGGGTGTAGTAATGCTCTTTGAGTTTTAACAGCTCTGCTTCATCAACTTCAAATGTTCTGTCTTGTTTGTGTTTGTCTATATTATCAATGTCAATCTCGCCTTGCGCGATTTTTTTGATTAGAGTTTCTTTATTCAAAGGCGCATACTCTTTCACTTCCTGGATGGTTTGAATCAATTTTTCTTTTTTATCCGCCCTAACTTTAACCCTTTTAAAATGCACGATTTTCTCATTATCTAGGGCGTTAAACTCGTCTTTAGGCACTTTTTGATTGGGGTATAGCTTGCCTTTAATTTCAGAAATCATGTAATCTAAATCTTTATAATGCCAAGTTGATACCTTTTTAAAATGCGCTGTTTGTATCAAATCTTTTAACAGCGTGTAATCTTTAGGGTTATAAATTTCATGCTTTAAAATAAAATGCTTTTCACTCATTAAATGAAAATACTCTTTTAAATCCTTAAAATTTTTTGTGCTCATTTTAAACGAAGCGCTTTCAGGAAGTTTAAGAATGCTTGTTTGTTCTTTTCGGTAGCAAGGCACGAATAAGGCGTGTTTTATGGGCGTTTTTTCTAATTTGATTTCACGCCAAGAGCCTCTATTCTCACCCTTATTTTCGCTCTCTTTTTGGAACTTTAAAATCGCTTCAAGGCTTGCATAATTAGTGGGTACCACAAAAAGCGTTTCTAACATTGCAGCGTTTGGTTTCAAGGCTTTTTTAATGGCTCCATCTATTTCTAAATACGCTAACCTTTGGCGTTGGTTTTTGACGCTTTCAATCCTTACACCCCTGCCAAAAGATTGTTTCACCAGCTTTTTAGCGTCATCATCAAGTCCTATATTTAAAAATAAAATCACGCTAGGCCTTGTGCTATCCCACCCGGTTTCAAAAGTGCGAGACCCCACTAAGATATTGATACTGCTCTTATCAATCTGGCTGAAATAGCTTTCTTCTTTAAAGCTTAAATTCTTGCTCACCACCTTCACGCTCTTTAATTTTTCACAAATCCATTCGGTAATATCGCCAATTCTAATCAAGCAAAAGACTTTATCGCTTGTGTTGAGCTTGAAAGCGATTTCTTGGTTGTTTTTAGGGTTAATGATCACTTCAATATGCCCGTTGTTAGCGTAAAAAACTTCTTCTTTTAAGCCTTTAAAATCCATGCTCTTTAAGCCCTCTTTAAAAACCTTAACCTTATAGCCTTTATCTTTGTCATCGCTAAAAAGAAATTCCGGATTCTTTAATTCCTCTAATAAATCTTCTTTAGCTTTTAAAAAATCGCTTCCATCGTCATTTTCAATCACGCGCGCTAAAGTTTTAAAAAAGATTTCCGCATCGCTGTTTTTAACATTCACAGAATGCGTGAACACGAGCATTAAAGGGTCGTAAAAATAGCCTTCTGTTTTATAGCGTTTTTGCATGCCTAAAAGCAATAACGCTTTTAAAAGAGCGATTTCTTTTTCCCTATCGTTTAAATCTTTTAATTCCTTAAAAGCGTTTAAGTTGTTTTTCTTCAATAAAACAGACTCTTTGCCATAGCCAAGCTTCACCCACTCGCCCACGCTTAAATTATACACCGCAGTGATGAGATCGCTCTCTTCGGTGAAAGTGGCGCTGAAATTGAATAAAAACCCTTTTAAAGACAGCAAGCTAAAAATGGCTTGTCTTTTGCTTTCAGACTTGTTCCCCTTATGCGCTTCATCTAAAATCACATAGTTTTCCCCATTATCCCAATAATCCTTATAATTTAAAAGGTTTTCCTTGCTTTCTTCATCATTCATTAAATCCGCGCGGTAATAAAAAAGAGCGATTTTTTCTATGAAAGAACCTTTTGGAGCGTGATAAAAATCTTTATGGGTAACGCTTTTAAGGCTTTTGAAATCAATTTGTTTAAAATAGTCCTTACCCCGGTTGTATTTTTCAATTTCTTTTTCAAATTGCTTGATTAAATTTTCATTCGCGCTAAAAAACATGATATTTTTCTTAGGGATCAAACCCATTCTTATAGCCACGCTTAAAAGCTCTACCAGTTTGATAATGACGATCGTTTTACCGCTCCCTGTGGCCATGTAAAAGGCTAGGCGGTTGATGAAATTTTCAAAACGCACGCAATGATTTTCTACCTTAAAATGGCTCTTTAATAAAGGATTGAGTTTCTTTTTAGCGAAATCGCAATGAGCGAATGAATAATGTTTTTGGTAAAACGCGTAAAATTCTTTTTTATTCTCTTTGAAATCTCTAAAATAAGCAACAAGCATTCTAAAAGCGTTAATCAAAGCTTGCTGTTGGTAATCTAAAAGCTCCTTATTGCTATCAAAGCTTTTAAAGTCTAGCATTTCTAATGGCTCGTTAATCTCGTTAGCGTTCAATTCGTCTTCAGCGAGTTTTTGAGCGACAAAAATTTCATTATCGGTGGTTAAATCTTTTTTCTTTGCCATGATTTTCTCCTTACCAAATGAGCGCTTCTTTTAAGGCTTTTAAAATCTCTACTTCTTTATCATTCCCTTTAAATTTCACCACCTTTTCATTGAAAAACTCCACTCCAACGCCGTGTAAATTTTCCAAAGTCTCTTTAATATCCACGCCCATTTTTTCTAGCGCTTCTACATTGAGCGTGTAAGATTCGTTTTTGCACTCCACTAAATCGCTGTATTGTTCATCATAAGCTAAGGGTTTGTCATTGTCTTCATACTTGATTTTTCTTAAAATCTCTTCATAGCTTTCTAACGCATAGACTTTGATTACCCCACCCCCATTAAATTCTTTAGCCGCACCGCTTTTAAAACCGCCGATAACCTTTTTAAGGCGAGGCAAAATCACGCTCTCAAAGTGCTCCCCCATTTCAATACCGATATACTTCCTTTTCATTTTGTGCGCCACCGTGCAAGTCGTCCCGCTCCCAGCGAAAAAATCGCACACGAGATCGTTTTCTTTTGTGGAAATTTCTAAAATGCGTTGGAGTAGGGCTTCGGGTTTGGGGGTGTCAAAAAGTTTTACATTATTAAAGAGAGCTAGCAATTGTTTTGTGGCGTCTTGATTATGTCCTACTTCTGTATATTTCCATATTGTTAAAGGTGTTGTGCCTTGCTTGACTTCACTTAAAAAGCGTTTCAAACTAGGAACATTGTCTCCATTTCTTCCAAAATAAATACGATTATCATCTACAAGTTTTTGAAAATTTTCTTTTGAAGTCATCCAACACCGCCCTTTTGGTGGCGTTACAACTTTTCCACTTGGTGTAGTGATAGGATAATCATAACTCGCCATATAAGTTTTTACCAAACAATCACTAGGTTTCCACGCACCCCTTTCATCGTTATCTAAATTTTTATAGCGTGCATTCATCTCGCTTGTGCGTGGTAATAAATTAGGCCGCCAAATTCCTTTATCCTTAGCATATAGTAAAATAAAATCGTGGTTATCAGAGAACCATTTCGCATCATTTTGTGGAGAATACTTTTTTTCCCAAATAATCGTATTTACAAAGTTATCACCCCCCCCCCCCCCCCATTAAACACTTCGTCCATGAGCGCTTTTAAATACGCCTGTTCGTTGTCATCAATGCTCACAAACATCACGCCTTTATTATTCAATAGAGCGTGTGCAAGCTCTAGGCGGTTTTCCATCATAGCCAGCCAGCTGGAGCGTTTGAAATTATCCGCATAAACAAATTCATTGTTTTGCGTGTTGTAAGGCGGATCAATATAAATGCAATCAATGGCTTCTTTATAGCGGTTTTTGAGAGAGTTTAGGGCTTGGTAGTTTTCGCTTTTAATGAGCGTGCCATTGATTTCATCTTCATTGAATTGGCTTTTAATCTCTTCTTCTAAATCTTTAAAATAAATAGTGTCTAGGGGCAAGAACTCATTTTCTAAAAGATTGTCTGTGGTTTTTAAATTCAAGTCTTGCCATTCTTTAACTTGTTTAGGGTAGTTTGGATGGCTTGTGATTTTACTCAAATCGTAGTTTTTAGCTTTTAATTGATCTAGGCTCACAATGAAATGCGAGTTCAATACAAAGCGGGGTTTGTTCCAAATCTTACAAAGTTCGTTTTCAAATTCGCTCACTAATACAATCACTTGCAACGCCACTTCCTTAATGGTGTTGATTTCATTAAGGCGTTTTAAATCAAATGCAGTCATTTCTTTAAAAAGGTATTCAAACAGATACAAATCCAACTGCTCTTCTAAAAACCCTAGCGCGTTTTTATGAATGAAATAATCCATACTGCCTTGCTTTTTGAATTTCACAAACGCTTTTTTTAAAATTTCTTCATCAAGTTTGACGCCTTGATTGAAACATTCTTTGAGAATTTCATTCGTTTTGGTTTGAGTCCCCTTGCTGCTGAGTGTAACGCTAAAATTTAGGGTGTTAGTTTTTGTGTCTGTATCTTTTAGATTAAAAACCAGATCCACTTTTTCATTATATTTTTTGCTTTCTAGCAAAGAAGTGTCAAAGTTAAAAAGAATGCCCTCTAATTCAAAGCAAAAATCCTTATAAATCGTTTCGCTTTTCACGTAATAAAGATCTTTAGTTTTATAAAATAAGGCGGTGTCTTTTTTAAGGGAGCATTTTTCATAATCGCTTTTAGTATAAAGGCTGTCATAAAGGGGCGTGTCGTTGAAATAAATCCCTCCATTAGCGCTCAAATAACGCTTGAAAAAGCTATAGAGTTTGTCAAACAATTCTTCTTTGAGATCGTTGTTGTTTTGGCATTTACAATCAATGAGTTTTTTTAATTTTTGTTTTTTTCTTTGATAATACTGGCTTTTAGCTTTCATGAGATTGATCATGCCATTTTTCATTGCTCTAGGGGTAGGATCTAAAAGGCTTTCTTGCTTGTCTTCAATCTTAACGCCTATGAAAAGGTTTTCTAAAACTTCATAAAATTGCACTTCGTTCGTTTTCATTATAACGCTCCTTAAAAAACATGAAAAAGTATTATAACAAAGCCCGCTCATTAAGCGCTACAATACCCCCATGCAAAAAAAGATTTTTTTACTAGAAGACGATTACCTTTTAAGCGAGAGCGTTAAGGAGTTTTTAGAGCATTTGGGCTATGAAGTGTTTTGCGCTTTTAACGGGAAAGAAGCTTATGAAAGGCTCTCGGTTGAGCGCTTCAACCTCTTGCTTTTAGACGTGCAAGTGCCTGAAATGAATAGCTTGGAATTGTTTAAGCGCATCAAAAACGATTTTTTAATCTCTACGCCTGTGATTTTTATCACCGCCTTACAGGATAACGCTACCTTAAAAAACGCTTTTAATTTAGGAGCGAGCGATTATTTGAAAAAGCCTTTTGATTTAGACGAATTGGAAGCGCGCATTAAAAGGTTTTTCAATGATGATCCTATAGAAATCATGCCTAACATTTTTTACCACCAAAATTGCTTGAGTGTCAGGGGCAAAAAAGAGATCTTGCCGCCCAAAACCGCCCAACTTTTAGAATACTTTTTAGAACATAAAGGGCAAATCATTAGCTCTCAAGCGTTAGAAAATAACTTATGGGAGCAGGCTATTGATGATTCCACCTTACGCACTTATATTAAGGTGTTGCGTAAGCTCTTGGGGAAAGATTGTATAGAAACGCATAAGGGGGTGGGCTATCGCTTTAACCCACTATGAAAAAAAATCCCTCAAACTCTTTTTAGGGACTTATTTGGGCTCTTCGTTTGTGTTGATGCTAGTGATTAGCGTTTTAGCGTTTAACTATGAAAAAAACGAAAAAATCAAAATGATACGCATGGACATGGACAAAATGGCCTCTAAGATCGCTAGCGAAGTGATTGCCTTGCACATGCAAACGCATGGGGATTATCAAAACGCTTTAAACGCTCTCATTTCACGCTATAAAGACGCTTCCATAGCTCTTTTTGATAGTAAAAAGCGCATTTTGTATTCTAATATCCCTGAAAGTGCCAATTTGATTAAAAACCATAAAGAAGCGGGCTTTTTTAGTTTTAGGGGAGAGTATTACCTGTTTAGCGATGAAACTTTCGCCCACTTGGGCGTGGCTAAAATGCTTTTTAAAAATTCTAAACCCCTTCATTTTTCTTCCTTGTATCGTAACATCGTTTTAGTGTTTGTCGTAGCGTTTTTATGCGTGATAGGGGTTTCTGTGTTTTTGGGGCGTTTGTTTTTAAAGCCCATTAGGAATGAAATCACCCGTATTGATCATTTTTTAAAAAACACCACGCATGAATTAAACACCCCCATGAGCGCTTTAGTCTTGTCTTTAAAAACCTTAGAAGACAACCAACAACACCGCCGCATTAAAATCGCTATCCAGCGCATGAGTTTTTTATACCACTCGCTCTCGTATTTAGTGATGCAAGACATTGAGCGCGAATCCCTTGTGCTTTTAGATTTAAAAGCCCTAATTATTAAAGAAAACACGCTTTTTAGCGAGATGATAGACTACCACAAGTTGGAATTTAAAAGCGATTTAGTGGGAGTGGAATTTAAGGCTAAAGAGCAGGATTTCCTTTCGCTTTATAGCAATTTGCTCATGAACGCGATCAAATACAGCGTCATGCATGGGTATATCCACATAGAGCTAACGCATGCATTTTTGAAAGTGAAAAATTTAGGGTATGAAATCCCTAAAGACAAGATCGCAGAATTAAGCGTTCGTTACGCGCGTTTCAATTCTAGCGTGTTGGGTTATGGTATAGGGTTAGATTTAGTGAAAAAAGTGTGCGAAAAGTATAAAATGCGTTTAGAAATTCATAGCGAACCCTCTTTAAAAGGATCGTTTTACGAAAATTCGTTTTGCGTTCAATTTCAAGGATAAAGATGCTTTCAGTGTATGAAAAAGTGAATGCTCTAGATAAAAGGGCGATTGAAGAATTGTTTTTAAGCGAAGACATTTTAATGGAAAACGCCGCGATGGCTTTAGAAAGGGCGGTTTTACAAAACGCTTCTTTAGGCGCTAAAGTCATTATCCTTTGTGGGAGCGGGGATAATGGGGGCGATGGCTATGCGTTAGCCAGGCGTTTAGTGGGGCGTTTTAGAGTGCTGGTCTTTGAAATGAAACTAACCAAAAGCCCCATGTGCCAATTGCAAAAAGAAAGGGCTAAAAAAGCAGGGGTAGTCATCAAAACATACGAAGAAAACGCCCTTAATCAAAATTTAGAATGCGATGTTTTAATAGATTGCGTGATAGGGAGTCATTTTAAAGGCAAATTAGAGCCGTTTTTAAACTTTGAAAGCCTTTCTCAAAAAGCGCGCTTTAAAATCGCTTGCGACATTCCTAGCGGGATCGATTCTAAAGGCAGGGTGGATAAGAGGGCGTTTAAAGCGGATTTGACTATCAGCATGGGCGCTATCAAATCATGCTTATTAAGCGATAGGGCTAAAGACTATGTAGGGGAATTGAAAGTGGGGCATTTAGGGGTTTTTAATCCAATCTATGAGATCCCAACAGACACTTTTTTACTAGAAAAAAGCGATTTGAAACTGCCCTTAAGGGATAAAAAAAACGCTCATAAAGGCGATTACGGGCATGCGCATGTTCTTTTAGGCAAGCATAGTGGGGCGGGGTTATTGAGCGCTTTAAGCGCGTTAAGTTTTGGATCTGGAGTGGTGAGCGTTCAAGCGTTAGAATGCGAGATAACTTCTAATAACAAGCCTTTAGAATTGGTTTTTTGTGAAAATTTCCCTAACTTATTGAGCGCGTTCGCTCTTGGCATGGGGTTAGAAAATATCCCAAAGGATTTTAATAGGTGGCTTGAATTAGCCCCATGCGTTTTAGATGCGGGCGTTTTTTATCACAAAGAGATCTTACAAGCCTTAGAAAAAGAAGCCGTTTTAACCCCTCACCCTAAAGAGTTTTTATCGTTGTTAAAATTAGTGGGGATCAATATAAGCATGCTAGAATTATTAGACAATAAACTAGAAATCGCAAGGGATTTTTCTCAAAAATACCCTAAGGTGGTTTTGCTTTTAAAGGGGGCTAATACCCTAATCGCTCATCAAGGGCAGGTTTTTATCAACATTTTAGGGAGCGTGGCTTTAGCCAAAGCAGGGAGTGGCGATGTGTTAGCGGGGCTTATTTTAAGCTTGCTTTCTCAAAACTACACGCCTTTAGACGCCGCTATTAACGCAAGTTTAGCGCACGCGCTAGCGAGTTTGGAATTTAAGAATAATTACGCTTTAACGCCCCTAGATCTGATAGAAAAGATCAAACGATTATAAAAGGATAAAAATGGATCATTTAAAGCATTTGCAGCAATTGCAAAACATTGAAAGGATCGTGCTTTCAGGCATTGTGTTGGCCAATCATAAGATTGAAGAGGTCCATAGCGTTTTAGAGCCTAGCGATTTTTACTACCCGCCTAACGGCTTGTTTTTTGAAATCGCTTTAAAACTGCATGAAGAAGATTGCCCCATTGATGAGAATTTTATCCGCCAAAAAATGCCTAAAGACAAACAAATCAAAGAAGAGGATCTGGTCGCTATTTTTGCGGCAAGCCCTATAGATAATATTGAAGCCTATGTGGAAGAGATTAAAAACGCTTCCATTAAACGAAAACTTTTTGGCTTGGCTAACACCATTAGAGAGCAAGCCCTAGAAAGCGCGCAAAAATCCAGCGATATTTTAGGCGCTGTGGAACGAGAAGTCTATGCGTTATTGAATGGCAGCACCATAGAGGGCTTTAGGAGCATTAAAGAAGTGCTTGAAAGCGCGATGGATCTTATTACAGAAAACCAAAGAAAGGGGAGTTTGGAAGTTACTGGCATACCGACTGGCTTTGTCCAATTGGATAATTATACGAGCGGTTTTAATAAGGGGAGTTTAGTCATTATAGGGGCAAGGCCGTCTATGGGTAAAACCAGTTTGATGATGAACATGGTCTTATCCGCACTCAATGACGATAGAGGGGTAGCGGTTTTTAGTTTAGAAATGTCTGCGGAGCAACTCGCTTTAAGGGCGTTATCGGATCTCACTTCTATTAACATGCATGATTTAGAGAGCGGGAGGCTTGATGATGATCAATGGGAAAATTTAGCCAAATGCTACGATCACCTTTCTTGCAAAAAACTCTTTTTCTACGATAAAAGTTATGTGAGGATAGAGCAAATCCGCTTGCAACTGCGAAAGCTTAAATCCCAACACAAGGAATTGGGTATCGCTTTTATTGACTATTTGCAGCTCATGTCAGGGAGCAAAGCCACTAAAGAACGCCATGAGCAAATCGCTGAAATTTCAAGGGAGCTTAAAACTTTAGCCAGGGAATTAGAAATCCCTATCATAGCGCTAGTGCAACTCAACCGCAGCCTGGAAAACCGAGACGATAAACGGCCCATTCTTTCGGATATTAAAGACAGCGGGGGGATTGAACAGGATGCTGATATTGTTTTATTTTTATATAGAGGCTATATCTATCAAATGAGGGCTGAAGACAACAAAATAGACAAGCTCAAAAAAGAAGGCAAAATTGAAGAGGCGCAAGAGTTGCGCCTAAAAGTTGATGAAGAAAGGCGTATCCACAAGCAAAATGGCAGCATTGAAGAGGCTGAAATCATCGTGGCTAAAAACAGGAATGGGGCTACAGGAACGGTTTATACGCGCTTTAACGCTCCTTTCACGCGCTATGAAGACATGCCCATAGATTCCCATTTAGAAGAGGGGCAAGAAACTAAAGTGGATTATGATATAGTTACAACTTGAAAGACAAAACTTTTCAGGGGGCGTTTGAACTTCTTACAACCCCCAAAGAATACTTATGGTGTGGGGTGTTTTTAAGCCTTTTGTTGGCGATTAACCTTTATTTAGAATACTTGAATTACCAAAAGCTTGATTTTTCAAAACCTACAAGCTTGAACGCTCAAATCTTATTACAATACCCTAAAACGAAAGATCAAAAAACCTATTTTGTCTTAAAGCTCCAATCAAAGGGCATGATCTTTTACACCATTATTAAAGAGCCTTTAAAGAACCTCCAATACCGCCATGCGCAATTTTTTGGCAAGTTCAAACCTTGCTCGTTTTTGGAGTCTTTAAGATCATGCTTTTTTCAAACCTATTCTTTTTCTTTAACGCGAAAACAGGATTTCAAATCGCATTGGCGCCATTTCATTGACAGCACTCATTCAAGCGCTTTAGTGGGCAATTTGTATCGCGCGTTATTTATAGGGGATAGCTTGAATAAGGATTTAAGAGACAGGGCTAACGCGCTAGGGATCAACCACTTACTAGCCATTAGCGGGTTCCATTTAGGGATTTTGAGCGTTAGCGTGTATTTTCTTTTCTCTCTTTTTTATACCCCCTTACAAAAACGCTATTTCCCTTATAGGAACGCTTTTTATGATATAGGGGTTTTGGTGTGGGTTTTTTTGCTAGGGTATTTGTTGCTACTAGATTTTTTACCCTCTTTTTTCAGGGCGTTTTTAATGGGCTTATTAGGGTTTTTGGCATGCTTTTTTGGGGTAAGGCTTTTGAGTTTTAAACTTTTGATTTTAGCGTGCTGTATCGCCATAGCGTTACTCCCTAAATTGCTTTTTAGCGTGGGGTTTTTGCTTTCTGTTTGTGGGGTGTGGTATATCTTTTTATTCTTAAAACACACTCAAATTTTTTTTAAAACCTCTTCTTTTTTAAGGCGATCTTTTCAAGCCATAAGCTTAAGCGCGCTGGTGTTTTTGAACATGCTCATTGTTGCGCATGCCTTTTTCCCTATGTTTTCGCCCTATCAGCTCTTTAGCATTCCTTTAGGCTTGATTTTTATCGTGTTTTTCCCTTTGAGTTTGTTCTTGCATGCGGTGGGTTTAGGGTCTTTATTGGATAATATTCTAGGCATGCCTTTAACCATCCCTACGATTTCAATCCCTTCGCCTTTATGGCTTTTAGGGGTGCATTTATTTTTAACGATTTTAAGCGCGCGTTTTTTTAAGGTTTATTTGAGCATGAATGTTTTGAGTGCGGGCTTTTTCTTGTATTGTTGCTATCAATATATTATAATGCCTAGCTTAATTGTAGGTTAGAAAAGTCATTTTATTAGGGATCAAATCATTGCTTAAAAAAATCACGCACAAAATCAAAGCTTTAAGCGAATTGGTCGCTTTGGAGCATACGATATTTTCTAGCATGTTTTTACTCATGGCTATGGTCATAAGCTCCTATCAAAAAAATCAAACGCTCTTTTTTGGGTTAGAAACCCTAATCCTTTGTTTTTTAGCCTTATTGGGGGCGAGAAACTTCGCTATGGGGTTTAACCGCTTGGTGGATAGGGATATTGATAAGGATAACCCAAGGACGAAAAACCGCCCGAGCGTGGATGGCAGGATCAGCGTTAAAGGCATGGTGGTTTTTAGCGCTTCAAACGCTCTTTTATTCGTGGTAGTGAGCTATTTCATTAACCCTTTAGCCTTCAAACTTTCGTTACCTTTTTTAATCGTTTTAGGGGGGTATTCGTATTTCAAGCGCTTTTCTTCTTTGGCACATTTTATCGTGGGTTTGGCTTTGGGTTTAGCCCCCATTGCGGGAAGTGTGGCGGTTTTAGGGGATATTCCTTTATGGAATGTCTTTTTGGCTTTAGGGGTGATGTTATGGGTGGCTGGGTTTGATTTGCTCTATTCTTTACAGGATATGGAGTTTGATAAAGAGAGAGGCTTGTTTTCCATTCCTAGTAAATTAGGGGAAAAATGGTGTTTGAACCTTTCAAGACTCTCACACCTTGTAGCGCTAATATGCTGGCTTTGTTTTGTGAAATGTTACCATGGGGGGGTTTTTGCGTATTTAGGATTAGGGGTTTCAGCCTTGATCTTACTCTATGAGCAGATCTTAGTGGCTAGAGATTATAAAAACATCCCTAAAGCCTTTTTTGTGAGTAATGGCTATTTGGGGGTGGTGTTTTTTATTTTCATCGTCCTTGATGTGGGGTTTAAGCATGCATGAGTTGGTTTTAAGATCCCAAGCTTTAGGGTTTGAAACGCGCTTAGTCCAATGCGATTTATCGTTTTCTTATGAAAGGTTTATCTCTAAAAGTAAACGCTCTTTAGCGGTGTTAGAAGAATTTGATTGGTTAAATTCTGGCTTTGATTTTTCACGCTTGAATGTTGAAAATGACACTCTAGAATTGCTCAAAGCGCTGTATTTTAAATTAGAAAAATTAGAGAGCCTGCTTTTAAAAGAAAATTTACTTGAATTAGAGCAAAAGGATCGCATCACTGCTTTAGGGCATGGACTCATTTGCATCAAAAAACAAAGCCTGATAGCGCCTCAAACTTACTATGGGCGTTGCGTGTTAGAGGGGAAAATCCTAGCCTTTTTTGGCGTGGCAAGGGATAAAGATTTTTTAGAAATCACTCGCATGCACGCCTTAGATATTAAGCGTTATGATTCTTTCATTGTTGATAGCGAAAGAAAAGGCTTGAAATTATGAACGGGAGCAATCATGTTATCTTCTAATGATTTGTTTATGGTCGTTTTAGGGGCGATTTTGTTGGTGTTGGTGTGCTTGGTGGGGTATTTGTATCTTAAAGAAAAAGAGTTTTACCATAAAATGAGGCGTTTAGAAAAAACCTTAGATGAATCCTATCAAGAAAATTATATCTATTCTAAGCGCTTGAAAGAATTAGAGGGGCGTTTGGAAGGCCTTTCTTTAGAAAAAAGCGCTAAAGAGGACAGCTCATTGAGAACGACTCTTTCACACCTTTATAGCCAGTTGCAAGAAATCCAAAAATCCATGGATAAAGAGCGCGATTATTTAGAAGAAAAAATCATTATTTTAGAAAACAAATTCAAAGACATGGGGCATTATGCCGCTAGCGATGAAATCAACGAAAAACAGGTTTTGAAAATGTATCAAGAAGGTTATAGCGTGGATTCTATTTCTAAAGAGTTTAAAGTGAGTAAGGGTGAAGTGGAATTTATATTGAACATGGCAGGGTTAAAATGGTAGCTTTAAGCAACGCTCTTTCAAGGGTTTTTGGCTCTCTCGCTGGCTATGAATTCCCTTCTTTTATCCAAAAAGGCATCAACGCTCTTTATGTTAAGATCTTTAAAATTGATTTGAGCGAGTTTGAGCCTTTAGAAAATTATAAGAGTTTGAACGCTCTTTTCACGCGCTCTTTAAAAAAAGAACGCCCCTTTGACAAAGCCCCTAATATTTGCATTGCGCCTTGCGATGCTTTGATCACTGAATGCGCTTTTTTAGACAACGATAGCGCTTTACAGATTAAAGGCATGTCCTATAAAGCGCATGAATTAGTGGGCGAAATCAACCCCTTAAACCCTTCTTTTTTCTATGTGAATTTTTACCTTTCGCCCAAAGATTACCACCACTACCACGCCCCTTGCGATTTAGAAATTTTAGAGGCTCGTTATTTTGCGGGGAAATTACTACCAGTCAATAAGCCCTCGCTTTACAAAAACAACAATCTGTTTGTGGGCAATGAAAGGGTGGTGCTTGTTGCAAAAGACATTCAAGGCAATAGGTTGTATTTTGTAGCGGTGGGAGCGTTAAATGTGGGTAAAATGCGTTTTAATTTTGATAAAAATATCCAAACTAACGCTAAAGCCCGTTTCACGCAAACCTATTCTTACAACCCGCCGATTAAGGTGAAAAAGGGGGATAATTTAGGGAATTTTGAAATGGGCTCTACTATCGTTTTATTCATTCAAAACACCGCTTTTAAGGATTTGAGAGAAAAAAGCGTGAAGTTTGGGGAAAGTATAGGGGAATTTCATGCCAACTGATAACGATTTAAAAACTTCTGTTGTGGAATTATTGCACGATTTAGACGTGCTTTTAGTGGCTCACTTTTATCAAAAAGATGAGATTGTAGAGTTAGCCCATTATACAGGCGATAGCTTGGAGTTAGCTAAAATCGCAAGCCAAAGCGATAAAAACCTCATCGTGTTTTGCGGGGTGCATTTTATGGGTGAGAGCGTGAAAGCCCTAGCCTTTAACAAACAAGTGATCATGCCTAAACTCTCATGCTGTTCTATGGCAAGAATGATAGACAGCCATTACTACGATAAAAGCGTCCATTTATTAAAAGAATGCGGCGTTAAAGAATTTTACCCTATCACTTATATCAATTCTAACGCTGAAGTGAAAGCCAAAGTCGCTAAAGATAACGGCGTGGTCTGCACGAGCAGGAACGCTTCTAAAATCTTTAATCATGCCTTAAAACAAAATAAAAAAATCTTTTTTTTACCGGATAAATGCTTGGGGGAAAATCTAGCCCTAGAAAACGGCTTAAAAAGCGCGATTTTAGGCGTAAATAGCCCAGAAGAAATTAAAAACGCTGATGTGGTTTGTTATAACGGCTTTTGTTCGGTGCATCAGCTTTTCAAATTAGAAGACATTGAATTTTACCGCCAAAAATACCCGGATATTTTAATCGCTGTCCATCCAGAGTGCGAACCTAGCGTGGTTTCTAACGCTGATTTTAGCGGATCAACGAGTCAAATCATAGAATTTGTAGAAAAGTTAAGCCCTAATCAAAAAGTCGCCATAGGCACTGAAAGCAATTTAGTCAACCGCTTGAAAGCCAAGCGCAACCATCAAAACACTTTCATTCTCTCTAGCACGCTCGCCCTTTGCCCCACCATGAACGAAACGACTTTAAAAGATTTGTTTGAAGTCTTAAAGGCTTATAAAAACCACAGGGTTTATAATGCGGTTGAATTAAAAGATGAGGTGGCGCGTTTGGCCAAACTCGCTTTAACCAAAATGATGGAGTTGTCCTAATGGAGATTAGAACCTTTTTAGAACGCGCTTTAAAAGAAGATTTAGGGCATGGGGATTTGTTTGAAAGGGTGTTAGAAAAAGATTTTAAAGCCACAGCGTTTGTTAGGGCTAAACAAGAGGGCGTGTTTTCAGGCGAAAAATACGCTTTAGAGTTGCTTCAAATGACTGGTATTGAATGCGTTCAAACGATTAAGGATAAAGAACGCTTCAAGCCTAAAGACACCTTAATGGAAATTAGGGGGGATTTTAGCATGCTTTTAAAGATTGAGCGCACCCTTTTAAACCTTTTGCAACACAGCAGCGGGATCGCTACTTTAACGAGCCGTTTTGTAGAAGCTTTAAATTCTCATAAAGTGCGTTTGTTGGACACACGAAAAACCAGACCCCTTTTAAGGATCTTTGAAAAATATTCCGTGCTTAATGGGGGAGCGAGCAACCACCGCTTAGGGCTAGATGACGCTTTAATGCTTAAAGACACGCATTTAAAGCATGTCAAAGATCTCAAAAGCTTTTTAACGCATGCCAGAAAAAATTTGCCTTTCACGGCTAAAATTGAAATTGAATGCGAAAGCTTTGAAGAGGCCAAAAACGCCATGAATGCGGGAGCGGATATTGTGATGTGCGATAATTTGAGCGTTTTAGAGACTAAAGAAATTGCCGCTTATAGAGATGTGCATTATCCCTTTGTCTTACTAGAAGCGAGCGGGAATATTTCACTAGAGAGCATCAACGCTTACGCTAAAAGCGGCGTGGATGCCATTAGCGTAGGGGCTTTAATCCATCAAGCCACTTTTATTGACATGCACATGAAAATGGCTTAAAGACTTTAAAAAGGGGTTATTAACATGCTAAAAGAATATTTAGAAAGCATTAAAGATCTTACGCCTGAAAAGAATGAACTCACGCACCGCTCCTTTCTACACAACTTGCTTGATAAGTTAAAAAACCATTTCAATAAAGAGTTTAAGATTGAACATGAGCCTGAAAGAAAGCAAGGAAGCCAGCCTGATTTTCGCATCTCTTATCAAGGCCTTAACATCGGCTATATAGAAAATAAAAGAGCAGGGACCGATCTTAGAAAGATTGTAGAAAGCGAAAAAAGCGATCAAATCCTTAAATACTTAGAATTAAACCCTAATCTCATGCTCACCGATTACCTTAAGTTCGTGTGGGTAGGGAAAGATGAAAATAATGAGCCTTTAATCAAAAAAGAAATCTCTGTCGCTAGCCTTGATGAACTCTCTAAGACCCTAAAACCCAAGCCACAAACCGAGCGCGATTTAATTGAATTGTTCAAAAGCTTTTTCAATTACGAAGCGGCCCCTATCACTAACGCTAAAGATTTTGCAACGCATTTAAGCGCGCCCACCAGGTATTTAAAAGACGCTTTAATCCAATACCAAAAAGACACGCAAGTTTCTAGCATTTTTAAGAATTTTAAAGAATATCTTTATGAAGAATTGAGTTTTGAAGACTTTAGCGATGCGTTCGCTCAAACGCTCACTTACAGCCTTTTTATAGCCAAGCTCAACCACCCTTCTGAAAAAATCAATTTGGACAATGTGAGAAGTTCCATCCCTAAAAATTTCGCTGTGATCAGAGAAATGGCGGACTTTTTAAAGAAGCTTGATGCAATCAAAGAAATCCAATGGCTTTTAAATGAAATTTTAAGCTTAATCAATCATGTTGATATGGACTCTATCCTTAAAGATTTGAATGACGATAAAGACCCTTATTTGCACTTTTATGAAACCTTTTTAAGCGCTTATGACCCTAAATTGCGAGAGAAAAAGGGCGTGTACTACACCCCAGATTCTGTGGTGAAATTCATCATTAACGCTTTGGATAGTTTGCTTAAAACGCATTTCAAAGACGCTCCCTTAGGCTTAAAAAGCGCTTTGGATAACGAAAACATCAAGCTCTTAGATTTTGCCACCGGCACAGGCACTTTTTTATTAGAAGCGTTTAGGAAAGCGCTAGAAACGAGAAAGACAAGCGATGGAGGCACCTCCACTAAAGAGGACAAATACCAAAACCTCTTGAAGCAATTTTATGGGTTTGAATACTTGATCGCTCCTTATGCGATCGCTCATTTGAACCTCAGCCAAGCCTTTAAGGAGGAATTTAAAAAGCCTCTCAAAGAAAACGATGCGCTTCAAATCATTTTAACCAACACCCTCATACAGCCTAGTGAGATCGTTGCTTATCGTGGGCTACAACCGATTTTTGAAAAAGAGCTTAAAAGCGCTCAAGAAATCAAAAAAGATGAAAAGATTCTTATCATCACCGGTAACCCCCCTTATAGCGGGGCGAGCGAGAATAAGGGCTTGTTTGAATGGGAAGTGAAAGCCACTTACGGCATAGAGCCTGAATTTCAAACCATAGAAACCAAGAAAAATATTAAACTCACCGATGAAATCCAAACGCTTTTAAAGAACATTCAAACCCAAAAAGAAAGCAACAGCAAAAAAGACCTAAAGGCCCTTAAAAATCTCCATTCTAAATACAAACTACAAAAGGAGAAAAACCCTAAATGGCTCTTAGACGATTACGTGAAATTCATGCGTTTCGCTCAAAACAAAATCGAATCATTAGGGCATGGCCTTTTTGGCTTTATCTCTAACAACGCCTTTTTAGACAACCCTACTTTTAGAGGGTTAAGGCGCTCTCTTTTAGAATGCTACGATGAGCTTTATATCTTAAATTTGCATGGAAACGCTAGGAAAAAGGAGGAAACCCCACAAGGCGCAACAGATGAAAACGTTTTCAATATCATGCAAGGCGTGTCCATCAACCTCTTTGTCAAAAAGGCGCAAACAACCAAGCCAAAAATCTATTATTATGATGTGTATGGCCAAAGGGCTGAAAAATACGCCTTTTTAGCCCAAAATGATTTGAATAGTATCAATTGGCTTGAGCTGACCCCAAGAGAACCTTTTTACTTGCTGTTGCCTTTAAAAACGCCCTTGTTAGAGGAATACGAGCAAGGGTTTAGCGTTCAGGAGATGTTTCAAGTTGGAGGTACCGGCATTTGTTCGAAACGAGACCATGTCGTTTTCCATAAGGATAAAGAAAGCTTGCTAAAGCTTTTAAAAGATTTTTCAACCTTAGAACCTAGCGAGTTACGCAGAAAATATGATATTAAAGATACTGAAGGTTGGAAACTTGGAAAGGCAATTGAAAATGTTAAGAAAAATCAACATGAATTAGAAAAATACATTGTTTTGTGCCAATACCGCCCCTTTGATTATCGTTGGACTTATTACACTGATAAAAGTTGTGGGTTTTTAGCTAGACCCGTATATGATGTTTTTAAGCACATGTTACCCCCCCCCCCCAACAAACCCTAAAACACCCAATCAAACGCGCAAAAATGTCGCGCTAAACACCCCACGACAGCTAAAAAACAACGATAAAAGTTGGACGCAATGCTTTATAAGCTCTAGCATTAACGATCAAGGGTTAAGCTCTGGGGGAAATGGAGCTGGGGTTAATTACCCTCTCTATCAATTCAAACACCCCAACTACACCGAAAATTTTACGCCAGAGTTTAGAAGTTTTATAGACAAGCATTATAACCACTCTTTTGAGCCGCTAGAGGTTTTAGGCTATATTTATGCGTTATTGTATTCCCCACATTACCGCAAGCGTTATGAAGAGTTTCTCAAAGCCGATTACCCTAAAATCCTTTTCACAAACAATAAAGATTTGTTTAGGGCTTTAAGCCTTTTAGGGATTGAACTAATCGGCTTGCATGTCTTAAATAAAGAAAGCTTGAATTACAGCTTTGAAAAATTAAAAGACGCCACCATAGGCGAATCCTTCTATAAAGAAGCGCATGATTGCATCATCAAAAAACCCTCTCATAACGAACAACGGCTTTATATCAACCATAGCGCTTATTTTGTAGGGGTGAGTAAAGAAATTTATCATTACATGATAGGGGGGTATTGCGTTTTAGACAAATATTTAAAAAGCCATAAAAACGAGTCTTGTAACTTTGATCGTGTAAGCAATATCATTAGAGTCATCGCGCGCACGATTGAAATCCAAAAGACTCTTGGATTTTTGACGAGCGATTTACCCCATTTAAAAGGGAATGACAGCGAAGCGTTAATGCAAGAAATCTTGCAAAATCCACCCCCCCCCCCCCCCATTTAATACCAATATCGCCCTTATCTTATCGCGCCAAGCCAAAGCCATCGGAGACCTTGACTTTGATGGCGCATTCATCAGCAAAGAAGCGAGCGATAACAACATCTACCGCAGAGGTGGGGGATCAGTTTTCCCTTTATTCTGCCTTACCTAATCTCGCTCTAGTTTGCGATAGAGGCTCTAAAGTAAGCCCCATTTCTAATCTTTTTGTAACGAACATGCTTTGCGATTTGCATGTGAATGGATCGGGGAGTTATGCGTTTTTGTTGTATCGTTTAGGCTCAAAATGAGTGAATGAATGGGCATGTTATCTAAATTTTAGATAGAATAAACGCAAAAAGTTGAATAAAACCTTAAAGGTGATTCTTTCTAATCTCAAAAATGGGTGGTGCTATTAACAATGACAAAACGACTTTTTAAAGGGTTGTTAGCGATTTCTCTTGCTGTGAGCTTGCATGGTGGTGAAGTTAAGGAAAAAAAGCCGGTCAAGCCGGTTAAAGAAGATCCGCAAGAATTAGCGGCTAAAAGGGTGGAAGCGTTCAGTCGTTTCTCTAATGTGGTTTCAGAAATTGAAAAAAAGTATGTGGATAAAATCAGTATTTCTGAGATCATGACTAAAGCGATTGAAGGCTTGCTCTCTAATTTGGACGCGCATTCAGCGTATTTGAACGAAAAGAAGTTTAAGGAATTTCAAGCCCAAACCGAGGGCGAATTTGGGGGGCTTGGGATCACGGTGGGCATGCGCGATGGCGTTTTAACCGTTATTGCCCCCTTAGAAGGCACTCCCGCTTACAAGGCTGGGGTTAAATCAGGCGATAACATTCTAAAAATCAACAACGAAAGCACGCTGAGCATGAGCATTGATGATGCGATCAATCTCATGCGCGGCAAGCCAAAGACCCCTATCCAGATCACCATTGTGAGAAAAAACGAGCCAAAACCCTTGGTGTTTAATATCATTAGAGACATCATTAAAGTTCCCTCTGTCTATGTGAAAAAGATTAAAGAAACCCCTTATTTGTATGTGAGAGTCAATTCTTTTGATAAAAATGTTACCAAATCGGTTTTAGACGGCTTAAAAGCTAACCCTAAGGCTAAGGGGATCGTGTTGGATTTAAGGGGCAATCCTGGAGGGCTATTAAACCAGGCGGTGGGCTTGTCTAACCTCTTCATTAAAGAGGGGGTTTTAGTCTCTCAAAAAGGCAAAAATAAAGAAGAAAATTTAGAATACAAGGCTAACGGCAGAGCCCCTTATACCAATTTGCCTATTGCGGTGTTAGTCAATGGCGGTTCAGCGAGCGCGAGCGAGATCGTAGCAGGGGCGTTGCAAGATCACAAACGAGCCGTGATTATCGGTGAAAAAACCTTTGGTAAGGGAAGCGTGCAGATGCTGCTCCCTGTCAATAAAGACGAAGCGATTAAAATCACGACCGCGCGCTATTATTTACCGAGCGGGCGCACCATTCAGGCTAAGGGGATCACGCCTGATATTGTGATTTATCCGGGTAAAGCGCCAGAAAATGAAAACAAATTCAGCTTGAAAGAAGCGGATTTAAAACACCATTTAGAGCAAGAGCTTAAAAAACTTGACGATAAAACCCCTAATTCCAAAGAGGCGGATAAAGACAAGAAAAACGAAGAGGAAAAAGAGGTTACTCCTAAAATGATCAACGATGATATTCAACTAAAAACCGCTATTGACAGCTTGAAAACCTGGTCTATCGTGGATGAGAAAATGGATGAAAAGGCGCCTAAGAAGAAATAAAAACTCATGGGGTTTTTATTTGAAGAATGATAAAACCATGTTTTAATTTTTAGGCGTTTTCAATGAAAACCATCACGATCGTTAGCTTGATTTTAAGCCTTTTGGTAAGCTTTTTGGTTGCTGAAAACGCTCATGAGCCAGAAGAAATCAAAGCTAAAGTGGTTTATGTGAAAATCCCCCAATTAGAAGATTTGGAAAACAACCCGGTTTATATCGGTCAAATTATAGGCGTAACTTATGATTTATTGCTGTTTGACGCTGAGTTTTTGGAAGCCAAAATCAAAGATGAGCTGGATAAAACCCAGATTGAGCTTTTAAGCAAAATGCCTAAATGGAAAAAGGTGGAAAAAGAGCTTTTCAGAGCGACTTATTATTACAAGATTAAGGGCGTAAAAGCGAGCATTCCGCCTTTAGAAGTGAGTGCGTTTTCCAACAAAGACAAATACATCGATCATTCCATAGCCCCAAAAGTTGCTTTGCAGGTAACGGATTTGTCCAAAAACCCTCGTTATGCGAATGTCATGGCTAAAGATTTGCAAGTTGTGCAATACAAAACCAAAGATTATAACGATAAAAACAATATTTTGGTGATGGAAATAGCGTTCAAAGAAGCCACTTGGGAAGATTTTCACATCAAAGAAGCGATCAAACAGGGGTTTGATAACGCCTCTTTAAACCAAATCAAGGCTAAAGAAGGGAGCGTTTTTTATTATTGCGTGTTGCCTAAAACCATTCAAAACCTTTCTTTTGATTATTTTTCGCTTTCTAATAGGCAATTTAAGACCTTATCTTTTTCAACCATTCCCACTCAAGACACTACCGGTATTCAAAGCGATCTTATTCCTAAAAACAATTTTTTAGTCTTTTCTAACGTGGCACTGCTCGCTTTGTGCGTGTTTTTCTTGGTGCTGTTTTTCATTTTTGGGCGCAAACTCATTTTTTTAGGGCTTGGGATTTTGTGTTTAGGGTTTGTTTTGTATCACCTTTTATTCACGCAAAAATCAGCCCTTTTGCTCGCTCATAAAAAAATCCGCATTCTGCCCACGCAAAATTCCACCATTTTAGGGCTTTCTAAAAATGAAATGCCGATTAAAATCTTAGGTTCGCATGATGATTATTATAAAATCCTAACGCCGCATGAACAAATAGGATGGGTCAAAAAAGATGAAGTCAAATAAAAAATCTTTAAGAGCGGTTTATAGAGCTTTAGTGATCGCTATAGGACTAGCTGTTATCATTGTTTTCAATTATTTTAACCGCAAAAACAATAACGCCCGCTCCAGCCGTAGGGCTTGTTCGTGCTTTTTTTCCCTTACCGGGGTTACTTTAGAAAAGATAGGCGCTTTTGATACGGACGCTAAACTCGTTGTTTTAAACCACCAAAGCTTACTAGACATCATTTATTTAGAAGCCTACCACCCTAGCAATATTTGCTGGATCGCTAAAAAAGAGCTGGGCGAAATCCCTTTTTATGGGCATGCCTTAACGGATACCGGAATGATTTTAATTGACAGAGAGGATAAAAAGGGGATTGTGAGCCTTTTGAAAGCGTGTAAAGAAAAACTAGATCAAAACCGCCCTTTAGTGATTTTCCCTGAAGGCACTAGAGGCAGGGGAGGAGAAAAATTCCTCCCTTTCAAGCAAGGGGCTAAAATCATCGCCGAAAAATTCCAACTCAAAATCCAACCCATGGTGTTAATCAATTCCATTAAAATCTTTAATTCTAAGCCCCTAGAAGCCTATAAAGCGCGCACCCGTTTAGTCATGCTAGAAAGCTATACGCCTGATTTTAATTCGCCCACCTGGTATGAAGAATTACAAGAACGCATGCAAAAAGAGTATTTAAAACACTACCATGAATTAAACCCTAGCGAACAATGAAGCTTTTTGACTACGCTCCTTTAAGCTTGGCTTGGCGGGAGTTTTTGCAAAGCGAATTTAAAAAGCCTTATTTTTTAGAAATAGAAAAACGCTACTTAGAAGCCCTAAAAAGCCCTAAAACCATTTTCCCTAAAAGCTCTAATCTGTTTCATGCACTCAATCTAACGCCCCCTAGCGCGGTTAAAATCATCCTTTTAGGGCAAGACCCCTACCATTCCACCTACCTAAAAAAGGAGCAAGAATTGCCGGTGGCGATGGGCTTAAGCTTTAGCGTGGAAAAAAACGCCCCCATCCCCCCAAGCTTAAAAAATATTTTTAAAGAATTGTATGCGAATTTAGGCGTGCCTGTGCCTTGTTGTGGGGATTTGAGCGCGTGGGCTAAAAGGGGCATGCTGTTATTGAACGCCATTTTAAGCGTGGAAAAAAACCAAGCCGCTTCGCACAAATATATTGGCTGGGAAGCTTTTAGCGATCAAATATTGATGCGCCTTTTTGAAGCCAACGCCCCCTTGATCGTGGTGTTATTAGGGAAAGTCGCCCAAAAAAAGATCGCGCTAATCCCCAAAAACAAGCACATCATCATCACAGCCCCTCACCCTAGCCCCTTATCTAGAGGTTTTTTAGGGAGTGGGGTTTTTACAAGCGTTCAAAAAGCTTATAGAGAGGTTTATCGCAAGGATTTTGATTTCAGCTTGTGATTAATGTTTAATGAGACAGAACCCCTTAAGAATGCCTTTATTTAAGAGCATTTGTGATAGAATGGTGATTTTTAAATAAAGGGAAAACATGCCAATTAGAATCGCTATCAATGGGACTGGGCGCATCGGTTTGTGCGCTATAAGAGCCGCCAGTCAAAGAAAAGATGTAGAAATCGTAGCCATCAATTCTACCGCTGAATTAGAAACTCTTTTGCATTTGATACGCCATGACAGCGTGCATGGGCATTTTGAAGCCAAATTAAACGCCAATAGAACCCTAAATATCGGGCATAGTAAAAATATTTTAGTGTTGAATGAGCGAGATATTAACAAGCTTGATTTTTCTGCCGCTAACGCAGAAATCATCATAGAATGCACCGGGAAATTCAATTCCTTAGAAGCTTCAAGCGCTCATCTTAAAAACAGCGTGAAAAAAGTCATCATCTCCGCTCCCGCGCAAAATACGCCCACCTTTGTCTATGGGGTGAATCACACCCATTATCATAATGAAAGCGTGATTTCTAACGCCTCTTGCACGACTAACGCTACCACTCCTTTATTAAAAATCTTAGATGAAGCCTTTAAAGTAGAAAATGCGCTTTTAACCACCATCCACAGCTACACTAACGATCAAAACCTCTTAGACACCAAGCACAAAGACATCCGCCGCGCTAGAGCGGCCGGCCTTAACCTCATCCCCACAAGCACCGGCGTGAGCAAAGCCATTTCGTTAGTCTTACCGCATTTAGGCCCTAAAGTTACAGGCCTTGCTATTAGAGTGCCTACCCCTAATGTGAGCTTAGTGGATCTATCTTTAAGCTTTAAAAAATCCGTGAGTAAAGCGAGCGTTCAGCATGCGCTTAAAGACGCTTGTAAGCATGCCTTTAAAGGGGTTGTGGGTATTGATGAAGAAAGGCTTGTTTCAAGCGATTTTATTTCTTCGCCTTTTAGCGCGATCGTGATTGATGATCAAATCATGACAATAGGCGAAAAAAATGCTAAAGTATTGGCATGGTATGATAATGAGATGGGTTATAGCGAGCGCTTGATAGACATGGCGCAATATATAGCACAAAATTAAAAGAAAGGATTTTTCATGTTAGCTAAAATGTCGTTTATGCAAAACGTTAAAAACATTCAAGAAGTGGAAGTGGGCCATAAAAGGGTGCTTATTAGAGTGGATTTTAATGTGCCTTTAGATGAAAATTTGAATATTACCGATGATACGCGCATTAGAGAGAGCTTGCCTACCATCCAATTTTGTATTGACAATAAGGCTAAAGACATTATTTTAGTGAGCCATTTGGGCCGCCCTAAAGGGGTTGAAGAAAAATTGAGCTTAAAGCCCTTTTTGAAACGCCTTGAAAGACTCTTAAACCATGAAGTGGTTTTTTCTCAAAATATCGTGCAACTCAAGCAGGCTTTAAACGAAAACGCGCCCACAAGGATTTTTCTTTTAGAAAACATCCGCTTTTTAAAAGGCGAAGAAGAAAATGATGAAAATCTGGCTAAAGATTTAGCGAGTTTGTGCGATGTGTTTGTGAATGACGCTTTTGGCACGAGCCACAGAAAGCACGCTAGCACTTATGGCACGGCGCAATTCGCCCCTATTAAAGTGAGCGGGTTTTTACTCAAAAAAGAAATTGATTCGTTCTATCAAGCGTTTAACCACCCTTTACGCCCTTTATTGTTGATTGTGGGGGGGGCTAAGGTCAGCTCCAAACTCACCTTGTTAAAAAACATTTTAGATCTCATTGATAAGCTCATCATTGCCGGGGCGATGAGTAATACTTTCTTAAAAGCCTTAGGCTATGATGTGCAAGATTCTTCTGTAGAAGATGCTTTGATAATAGACGCCCTAGAGTTATTAAAAAGCGCGAAAGAAAAAAAAGTCAAAGTCTATTTGCCTATAGACGCTGTAACCACTGATGATATTCTCAACCCCAAACACATTAAAATTTCACCCGTCCAAGACATTGAGCCTAAACACAAGATCGCTGATATAGGGCCTGCGAGCCTGAAATTATTTTCTGAAGTCATAGAGAGCGCGCCCACGATCCTATGGAATGGCCCCTTAGGCGTGCATGAAAAACAAGAATTCGCTAGAGGCACAACCTTTTTAGCCCACAAGATCGCTGACACTTACGCTTTCTCGCTCGTTGGTGGGGGCGACACCATTGATGCGATCAACCGCGCGGGCGAAAAGGATAACATGAGCTTTATCTCTACCGGTGGGGGGGCGAGCTTGGAACTATTAGAGGGCAAAATTTTACCTTGTTTTGAGGTTTTGGACAAACGCCATTAACTCTAAGGATCGCTTATGGTGAATGTGTTTTTCAAACAGCAAAAATTTGTCATTAAAAAACGCTTTAACGATTTTAATGGCTTTGATATAGAAGAAAATGAAGTGTTGTGGTTTGAATTAATCAACCCTACGCCCAATGAATTAGCCACTCTAAGCCAAGAATACGCTATCCACTACAACACAGACCATTCCCAACGAGTCTCTTCAGTTACCAAATATTGGGAAGACAGCTCCAGCGTTACGATCAACGCCTTTTTCACTAATCAGGATGAAAATGAGACTTTTCATACGGAAATGGCGACCTTTATTTTGTCTAATAACATTCTTTTCACGATTTATTACGGGACTTTAGAAATCTTTGATTCTATCCAAAAAAAGGTTTTGGCTAGCCCTAAAAAATTTGAAGATGGGTTTGATATTCTAACCAAAATCTTTGAAGTGTATTTTGAAAAAGGGGTAGAATGCCTAGAATGGATCAACAAACAAACGAGCCTGTTGCGCAAAAACATCATTTTCAAAGAAACTTCTACGCATGATGATATTTTAGTGCGCTTGTCCAATTTGCAAGAATTTAATGTGGCTTTAAGGGATTCCTTTTTTGACAAACGGCGCATTATTACCGCTTTATTAAGGAGCAATAAAGTGGATAGCGATACCAAAAATAATTTAAATATCATTTTAACCGATTTTAGCTCTTTGGTGGAGTCTACAACGGTCAATCTCAACTCGCTTGACAACATTCAAAACCTGTTCGCTTCTCAAGTCAATGTGGAGCAAAATAAAATCATCAAGCTCTTCACGGTGGCGACTATGGCGATGATGCCCCCTACATTGATTGGCACGATTTATGGCATGAATTTTAAATTCATGCCGGAGTTAGAATGGCAATACGGGTATCTTTTTGCGCTGATTGTCATGGCGATTTCTACGATTTTGCCTGTGCTCTATTTTAAAAAGAAAGGCTGGTTGTAGCCTTTTATGGAATTTTTATCCTCACTCTTAGACGCTCTTTCTACACCGCATGGCATAGTCTCCTTGGCTACGCTCACGCTTTTAGAAATCATTTTAGGGATTGACAATATCATTTTTATCACGGTGATGGTTTATAAACTCCCTAAACACCAGCAAAATAAAGCCATGATTTTAGGCTTGGGCCTAGCGATGATCGCTCGTATAGGGCTTTTAGGGAGCTTGTTTTTCATCAGCCATTTGCAAAAGCCTTTATTCACTTTAATAGGCATGAGCTTTTCATGGCGTGATGTGGTGCTGCTTGTAGGGGGGGTGTTTTTAGCTTTTAAAGCGTTAGTGGAATTAAAAGAGCAGATCTACCCTAAAGAAAAACACCAAGAAAAAGCGTTTAGCTTTTTCATCACTTTAATAGAAATCATGTTTTTAGACATTGTCTTTTCTTTAGACTCCGTGATCACGGCTATTGGGATCGCTAAACACCTAGAAGTCATGGCGCTTGCTATTATTTTATCTGTAATCGTGATGATGTTTTTTTCCAAAATCGTTGGCGATTTTATTGAAAAACACTACCGCATCAAAACTTTAGCCTTTGTGTTTTTGCTCGTTGTGGGCGTGTTTTTGTTTTTAGAAGGATTGCATTTGCACATCAATAAAAACTATTTGTATGCGGGTATTGGTTTTGCCTTACTCATAGAATGTTTGAATATTTTCATAGAAAAAAAAGTGAAAAAAAGCTAAAAAGCGTTTTCTTAAAAACAAAATTAAAGAAATTGTTTGCAAAAGGCTTTCATGCTTTTGTGAATGACTAAATTTTAATCAAAACTCATAAGCGCATAGGGGCATTTCGCAACGAAGCCCCCCTTTTTTAAAGAGGGTTTTAATAAGCAAAAACATAATTCAAATACACGCTATAGAGTCTTCTGTATTTGAGTTCAGCGCCCATGAAAGAATAATAATCCGTGTTAATGGTGGGGATTTTCACGCCCAATTCCACGCCATGCTGAGCGGTGTGATCGCTGTCTTTTTTCTTAGGCCTAGCGAGATTCATCCTCAAGCCTAAATTGAATAAGAATTGGAAATTAGCCACATTCATCTTAGCGCTATAGATATTGCCCACCGCATTCAAATTCACGAATTCAGAATTGAGCCACGAAGTCCCGGCTAACGCAAAGCCACCAAAAAGCCCCACAGAGAGCTTGTTGTTCTTGCCTAAGAAATTGGTGTTTTTATCGTTGATGAAGTTATAAAGCGCATCCATGCCCACCCCATAAGTCCAAACGTCAGAAGCGGAGTTAAAAAAGCTAGATTTAATGAATGCATGGTTATAATCAAAGAAACCATAATACCTTAACCCCCAATTCCTTTTTTTGCCAAAGAATTGCTTATAGCCCACTTGCACGCCAATGCCGTTCATCGCGCCGTTATTGTTTTGATAGTCAATCACGCCGATGCGCCTAAAGGGGTTTTTGCCTAATTCTTTCGTGATATTTTGGAGCTGGTTGTATTTGTTGGTATCCAAAGAATAAGTGAGCAGACCTTCTGGGGAATTAGGGTTTTGAGTGGAATGCGTCATGTTTTGAAGAGACTTAGCGTTAGGCAAGTTAGAGATACCGCTATTGATCGCTGTTGAGTCTTTATTCAGGGTGTTAAGGGCTTCTTTAAAATTCAAAATGGTTTGAGACAAAGCCCTATCCTGATTGACCTGGTTGCCGTAATAAGCGGTGTGTTGCTCTAAAGAATTGAGAGTTTCTTTCACAAACGCACAACCTGAACCCCAAGTGTTATTGGTGATCACGCCAGCCGATCCTGCTTTACATTCTTCTAAATCCCCTTGAATAGGCCCTTGAATGCTGTGGAAATTGTCCGCAACTTGCTTAGCTAAATTTAAAATCTCTGCTTGAGCGTTAGCTCTGTTGAGCATTTCTTGAGCGAACCCTTTGTCTTTAGAAGTGTAGGGGTTGAAATTGTTTGGTTGCGTGATTTGAGTGTTTTCATTAGCGTTAAGCTGTTTGGTTTTTTCTAAAACGGCTTGAGCGTTTTTGATCATCTCATTAATTGCGTTAAAAGAAGGGCCAAAAATATCCATCACATTCCCAGTCTTACCGCTAAACCCCCATGCCCCACCGCCACCATTCACATGCGGGTTTTGAGTAATAAGGACTTGCATGATAGTAGCGGCTTGTTGCAAAAGGTTTTCAGCGTCATTGACGCTGCTAATCTTTAGCTGGATTGGGATTGATGAACCGCCTGAATAATAATTGCCATTCCCATTGGGGTAAGTGTATTCTGTGGTAGGGTTTCTTGTGAAAGTTTGATTGATATTGACTACCATCTTTTTGGAGCCGTTCAAGGCAGGCATCCCACCTCCTTGATTTTGGTTTAAAGCGGTTTGGATAGTTTGATAAGCGGTATTGAGAACTTGGTATTCACTACTAGATAGGATACCATTTGGCCCTACATTACTGGCTCCATTGCAAGTGGTGGTGGTCGTTCCGCTATTGGTGCCATAGCTGTAGTTGGGCGTGTTGTCAAACGATCGAACGCCCCCATTTTCTAAATGTTCTGGACCAAGATTGGGGCCAGGGCCACAGCTGATGCCAAAGGCTATGACTTGCCACATGCCCACAGCCGCATTGAGCGCTAAAGCCACAGCTTGATAGGCTGGGGAAGTGGTGGTGGCGCTAGTGAGGTTGATCGCACTTGAGCTTAGATTGCCAATCGCACCGGTGATAGCACTTGGCGTGCTGGCTAAATTGACTAAGGAATTTAAGTAATTGTATTGGTTTAAAAGGTTGCTCAAGTTATCGTATCTGTCTGCAAGATTTTGCAATGCTCCTGTGTTTTTCACTTGTTGAACCGCTTCACCGATCTGATAGCCCACGCTCATGTAAAATCCATCGTCTTCAGCCCTTGATAATGAAGCGATGAGAGAGAGAGAGAGAGTAAGAGAGATTTTTTCATGTTTTCTCCTTTTACTTTTAATAGATTTTCTTGATTTCACATTCCCATGATAGTCATGTTTATGAAATTTCGCCATTTTACCATAAAATGCTTATTCTTAACTTAAAATTTATATTTTGAAAAAAAAAAAAAAACAATTTTAAGTATTTTTTACAATAAAATATCATAGAGCTTGATTTAAGAAAAGGGATTTTATCCGGTTTGAAATTGGTTTTTAAATCTTATAATCAAGCCATTCTAATGGGAAAGAAAGGCATGTTTGAAAAGATACAAAAAGAATGGTTGAGCAACATTCAAAAAGATTTGTTGTCTGGTTTTGTGGTGGGGCTTTCTGTGATCCCAGAGACGGCCGGCTTTGCGATCATGGTGGGTTTAGATGTGGGCGTGGCGTTTTATACGACCTTTTACATGGCTTTTGTGTTGTCTCTTTTTGGGGCTAGAAAGGTGATGATTAGTGCAGCGGCCGGCTCAGTGGCGCTCATTTTAGTGGGCGTGGTTAAAAACTATGGGCTTGAATACGCGGGCGTGGCGACTCTTATGGCAGGAATATTGCAAATTCTTTTAGGCTATTTGAAAATAGGGAATCTTTTAAAATTTATCCCTCAATCAGTGATGTATGGCTTTGTGAACGCGCTAGGCATTTTGCTTTTAATGGAGCAATTCAAATTCCTTCAAAACCAAAATTTGGGGGTGTTTATCTTACTCGCTATCGGGATATTGATTATTTATTTATTCCCTTTAATCACTAAAAAAATCCCCTCTAATTTAATCTGTATCCTTGCAATCAGTGCAATCGCTTTAATTTTTGATGTGCATGCGCCGAATTTAGGGAGCATTGAGCAAGGGGTTTCAGGCTTTCATTTCATCATTATCCCCAAAAATTTGGATTTTAAAATAATGATAGAGTTGTTGCCTTACGCTCTTTCTCTAGCGCTAGTAGGCACGATAGAAAGCTTATTGACCGCTAAAACTTTAGACGTTATTTTAAAAGACGGCGTGAGCGATAAAAACAAAGAAACTAAAGCGCAAGGCTTGGGGAATATCGTCTCAGGGCTTTTGGGGGGAATGACAGGGTGCGCTTTAGTGGGGCAGTCTATCATCAACGCAAAATCCGGGGCTAAAACTAGGCTTTCTACTTTTTTTGCCGGCTTTTCTTTAATGGTGCTCATATTAGTGTTTAATGAATACGTGGTTAAGATCCCCATTGTGGCGGTTGTGGCGGTGATGGTGATGATTTCTTTCACCACTTTTAATTTCCAATCCATTATCAACATTAAAAAAATCAAGCTCTATGACACGCTCAACATGCTCTTAGTCGTGGCGGTGGTTTTATACACGCATAATTTAGCGATAGGGGTTGTGGTGGGGGTGTTGGTCAATGCGTTATGGATCAAATCTAAAGGGATTGCGTGAATTTTTGCTATAAAAAAAAGATGAGTTAAAAGTATGGCTCCAGATGTAGGATTCGAACCTACGACCAAGCGGTTAACAGCCGCCTACTCTACCGCTGAGCTAATCTGGAATTTCGCTCAAAAATAAAAAGAAATTTTAGTGTGTTTTTTGTAAAAAGTCAAGTAAAATGATGCCGTTATTCATTGAGAGCCAAAAAATTGGCTTGGTTCTCATTAATAATGAGAACCGATTCAATATCAATAGGCCAAAACATAATTGAAATACACGCTATAAAGTCTTCGGTATGCTAATTTAGCGCCCATGAAAGAATAGTAATTGGTGTTGATGGTGGGGATTTTCACGCCTAATTCAATGCCATGATGGATCCCTTGAAGCCTTAAGCCGGTATTGAATAAGAATTGGAAATTGGTGTTGTTGATCTTAGCGCTGTAGGCGCTATTGGTGATTTTTAAATTCGCAGATTGGGAATTAAGCCATGTCGTGCCTGCTAGAGCGATGCCTCCAAAAATGCCAAAAGAGACTTTGCGGTTTTTATCGGATCCGCCATTGATGAAATTCAATAAAAGATCACTGCCGGCGCCATAAGTGAAAACATTAGAAGCGGAGTTGAAAAAGTTGGATTTGATATAGGCATGGTTGTAATCAAAAAAGGCATAATAACGGATCCCAAAAAATTTATTTTTCCCAAAGAATTGCTTATAGCCTAATTGCACGCCCACGCCATTCATCGCCCCGTTATTAATTTGAGAATTAATTAATCCCACGCTTCTAAAAGGGTTATGGCCAAACTCTTTGGTGGTAGTTTGGAATTGAGAATATTGGGTTTCGTTGAGAGAATAACTATAGCTAGATCGGCTCACCAAACTGTGAAACCCTTTAGAATTAGGCGTTTTTTGAAGGGTGTTATAGATGGTTGCTAAATTGTCCCCTTTGAGGTAAGAGATCGTGTCATTGATAACGCTTGAGACTTGATTAAGGTTTTTATTGAAATCAGCGTTGGTAAATGCGCTTGGTTGGTTTGGACCTTCTGGGCTAGTTCTTCGGGCATTTGCGGCGGCTTTTTTAGCGCTATTTATCATGCTGTTTATGGCGTTAAAGGTGTTGCCAAAAATATTGCATGCGTTCCCGCTTGCATTAATGCCCCATGGTTTGCCATTGCCCCCGTCTATTCCTGGACATTGGCTTTGAAGGGTATTAATAATGGTGCTAGCTTGAGTTAAAAGCTGGTCATAGTCATTTTCAATCGTGAGATCATTGTCTTTATTTAAGGTATTTTGGAGCAATTGAGAAATCGCACTGATTTTGTTGTATTCGCTAGTAGATAGCGAGTTATTGGCTAAATTAGAGGCTATTACTTGCCACATGGCTACCGCAGAGCTGAGCGCTGAGGATACGGCTTGATTAGTGCTATTAGGGATCGTTTTCAATCTCTTAGCGCTCTCTTTTAGATTGTCAATCGCTTGAGCGGTGCTTGAATTGGTGTTAGAGGCCGTTTGTTTGAGTTCGTTATAGCGGGTTAAAAGATTGTTCAAATTTTCGTAAGCGTTGGAGACTTTTTGGATTTCGCCGGTGTTTTTCACTTGTTGAACCGCTTCACCGATTTGATAGCCCACGCTCATAAAAACGCCGTCATTTTCAGCAAGGAGCGATGAAACCATGAGAGAAAGTAAAATCGTTTTTTTCATAAAATGTTCCTTAAAGTAATGTTTTGTTTGTAAAATCGTATCAAATTGAAACATTTATTTACAACGTGCTTAAAGTATGACATAAATTTATTGAATTTTCAATAAAATTGAGCAAAAATTAAGAAATTTTGCTTTTTTTTTGGATTTAAAAAAAGGTTTTTGATAGTGAAAAATGTTTTGAGTATTTTTAAATTTCACCGCTTAAGGAGATCGGGGCTAAAAATCTTCAAAGCGTTTTCTAAATCTTCTTTGGTGTCAATGCCTATGCTTTTACTTTGAACGATTTTCACTGCAATCTTTTTTTGGTAATACAAAGCCCTTAATTGCTCTAATTTTTCTATCTCCTCTAAAACGCAAGGTTTTAAAGCGCATAATTCTTCTAAGATTTCTTTATTATGGAAGCCATAAATACCGATATGCCCTAAAAGGGGGGTTTGGCGTTTCGCATCAAAATCTCGTAAAAAGGGGATAAGGGAGCGCGAAAAATACAAGGCGTTATTTTGGTGATCTAAAACCACCTTGACTAAATTAGGGCTTTTGGCCTGCTCTTCATCAATGACTTTAGCGCAAGTCGCCATGAAAGGGGCGTTTTTGGTGGCTTCTAATAAGGCTAAAATGACTTCTTTTTCTAAAAAAGGCTCATCGCCTTGCAAATTTAAAACCCTTTCATCGTTTTTTAACCCTAAAATTCGCGCCGCTTCCAAACAGCGTTCCGTGCCGCTATTATGGTGTTTGGAGGTTAGCACCGCTTCAATGTGGAATTTTTGGCATGTTTGCATGATGCTTTCATCATCGCAAGCGACTACGCATTCATCTACAAGATTTGCATTTTTAGCGCAACGCACCACCATAGGCAAGCCAAAAATATCTTCTAGCACTTTATTTTCAAAACGACTGGATTTTAACCTAGCAGGAATGATAATCATCTTTAAACCTTTTTAAGCCTTATGAAAATAGGGGATTTTTATGGTATTATACCCATTAAAAGCTTATTCCTTTTATTGTAAGGATTTAGGCTATTGAACTTTAGGAGTTTTAATGATATTAAGAGCGAGTGTGTTGAGCGCGTTACTTCTTGTAAGCTTAGGGGCAGCCCCTAAACATTCAGTTTCAGCTAATGACAAACGGATGCAGGATAATTTAGTGAGCGTGATTGAAAAACAGACCAATAAAAAGGTGCGTATTTTAGAAATCAAACCTTTAAAATCCAGCCAGGATTTAAAAATGGTCGTTATTGAAGATCCGGACACTAAATACAATATCCCGCTTGTGGTGAGTAAGGATGGCAATTTAATCATAGGGCTTAGCAACATATTCTTTAGCAATAAAAGCGAAGATGTGCAATTAGTTGCAGAAACCAATCAAAAAGTTCAAGCTCTTAACGCTACCCAGCAAAACAGCGCGAAATTGAACGCTATTTTTAATGAAATACCGGCTGATTATGCGATAGAGTTGCCCTCTACTAACGCTGAAAATAAGGATAAAATCCTTTATATTGTCTCTGATCCCATGTGCCCGCATTGCCAAAAAGAGCTCACTAAACTTAGGGATCACTTAAAAGAAAACACCGTGAGAATGGTTGTAGTGGGGTGGCTTGGAGTCAATTCGGCTAAAAAAGCGGCTTTAATCCAAGAAGAAATGGCGAAAGCTAGGGCTAGGGGAGCGAGCGTGGAAGATAAAATCTCTATTCTTGAAAAGATTTATTCCACCCAATACGATATTAACGCTCAAAAAGAGCCTGAAGATTTACGCACTAAAGTGGAAAATACCACTAAAAAGATTTTTGAATCTGGCGTGATTAAGGGTGTGCCTTTCTTGTACCATTATAAGGCATGATATAAGGTTACTCTCATGAAAAAACCCTACAGGAAGATTTCTGATTATGCGATCGTGGGTGGTTTGAGCGCGTTAGTGATGGTGAGCATTGTGGGGTGTAAGAGCAATGCCGATGACAAACCAAAAGAGCAAAGCTCTTTAAGTCAAAGCGTTCAAAAAGGTGCGTTTGTGATTTTAGAAGAGCAAAAGGATAAATCTTACAAGGTTGTTGAAGAATACCCTAGCTCAAAAACCCACATCATAGTGCGCGATTTGCAAGGCAATGAACGAGTGTTAAGCAATGAAGAGATTCAAAAGCTCATCAAAGAAGAAGAAGCCAAAATTGATAACGGCACGAGCAAGCTTGTTCAGCCTAATAATGGAGGGAGTAATGAAGGATCAGGCTTTGGCTTGGGGAGTGCGATTTTAGGGAGTGCGGCGGGAGCGATTTTAGGGAGTTATATTGGCAATAAGCTTTTCAATAACCCTAATTACCAGCAAAACGCCCAGCGAACCTACAAATCCCCACAAGCTTACCAACGCTCTCAAAATTCCTTTTCTAAAAGTGCACCCAGCGCTTCAAGCATGGGTGGGGCGAGTAAGGGACAGAGCGGGTTTTTTGGCTCTAGTAGGCCTACTAGCTCGCCGGCGGTAAGCTCTGGGACAAGGGGCTTTAACGCATAAAATCTATTTTAAGGTTAAAAAATGCAAGTGATTCCTTTAAAACCTTTAGACAATAAGACTTTAGAAGAAATCGGCTTAGATTGGCACACTAACGACGACATGTCATCTTATATCGCTGATGAAATGGTGGTTGTCTCTCAAAAAGAAGCGGACGCTTATTATGACGCTTGTAATGAGCTTTATGACATGTTTGTAGAAACGGCTGAAGAAGCCATTCAAAACGATCGCTTTTTTGAATTGGATATTCCTAACGCGCTCATCCCTATGATCAAACAGAGTTTTGAAGAAGAAGTGCATTGGCATATTTACGGGCGTTTTGATTTGGCCGGGGGGCTTGATGGCAAGCCCATTAAATTACTGGAATTTAACGCTGATACCCCCACCATGCTCTATGAAACGGCGGTGATTCAGTGGGCGTTACTCAAAGCGAATGGCTATGATGAAAACAAGCAATTCAATAACCTTTATGAAGCGCTTGGCGAGAATTTTAAACGCATGGTAACTTTAGGCGAAGACACGAGCCGTTTTGAGGAAATGTATGAGGGGTGGAAAATCCTTTTTTCAAGCGTTAGGGGGAATATTGAAGAAGAGCGCACCATGCGTTTTTTGCAAGACGCTGCTCAGAGCGTGGGGTTTGAAACGGATTTTTCTTACATTGATGAGGTGGAATTCAATATAGAAGAGGGCGTGTTTAAAAACGGCTTGAATTATGAGTTTTTATTCAAACTAATCCCATGGGAAAATATCGCTATTGATGAGCCAGAATTAGCCCTTTTGATGCAAGGCATGATGGAAAATAAAAACACGATTTTTTTAAACCCCGCTTACACGATCCTTTTCCAATCCAAGCGTTTTTTAAAACTTTTATGGGACAGATACCCCAACCACCCCTTATTGTTAGAAACGAGCTATGAACCTTTAGCCAATAAAAAGCAAATCAAAAAAGTGGCTTTTGGTAGGGAAGGGGCGAATAGCGAAATCTTTGAAGCTTCCATGCAATCGCTTTTGAAAACGGACGGCGTTTATTCTAACCACAAGCCCGTTTATCAAGAGTTTTACGAGCTCAATTCGCATAACGGGTTGTATTATCAGCCTAATGTGTTTTTTGCTTATGAATCTTGCGCGCTAGGGTTTAGAAAAGGGGGGTTGATCTTGGATAATTTTTCTAAATTCGTGAGCCACATGTTGCAATAATGAGCGCAATGATGCGTTATTTTCACATCTATGCGACCACTTTTTTCTTCCCTTTGGCGCTTCTTTTTGCGATTAGCGGGCTTTCATTGCTCTTTGGGGTGCGCCAAGACACTGGCGCTACTATCAAAGAGTGGGTTTTAGAAAAATCCTTAAAAAAAGAAGAACGATTGGATTTTTTGAAAGACTTTCTAAAAGAAAACCATGTCGCTATGCCTAAAAAGATAGAGCCTAGAGAGCATAGGGGAGCGTTGGTTATTGGCACGCCTTTGTATGAAATCAACCTTGAAACTAAAGGCGATCAAACAAAAATCAAAACCATTGAAAGGGGCTTTTTAGGCGCACTCATCATGCTGCATAAGGCTAAGGTGGGTATCGTGTTTCAAGTGCTTTTGGGGATTTTTTGCGTGTTTTTATTGTTGTTTTATTTGAGCGCGTTTTTAATGGTGGCTTTTAAGGACACTAAACGCATGTTTATAAGCGTTTTGATAGGGAGTGTGGTGTTCTTTGGAGCGATCTATTGGTCTTTGTAGGGTTTTAAAACGCTAAAGGTGTTTTTCACAATCAAAATAAAGAGCTAAGCGAGCGATAGCTCTTAATAATGCGCTCTTAGGGGTTATGAGGGATTTGGTTTTGGGGGGTTGTGGGGGAATTTCAAAATACCCCCTATCTCTTTATGAGTTTTAAAAATCCCATTTTTTAAAAAAATAAAGAATAACTAAACCAACACAAAAAACCCCTAAAACTCTATCTTTAAACTAAAAGCGTTTTTATCTGTCTCACCTAACAACAATTTTTAAAAGAACGCTTGAAATTTAACTATTTTTCGTTATTTTTATCAAGTCTTTTTATAGCGTGCGTATACCGCTCTGTTATCGTGTAATTCGTGTTTATAGCGTGCTTATAATAATAACCACGCAAAAGCCATAAATTAAAGCCATTGGAAAAACACAACCAAACGCATATCTATCCATAGCGCAAAAACACGCTAAAACATTTTTATAGGACTTTTAAACCTAAAACCCACTTCAAGCTAACCTAACAAAAATTTACACCATAAAAATACACTACAAATACAACCAAACAACCGCAAAAAACATTCAAAAAGTTTTCTTTTTGAAAATAGACAAAGCCCTAAAAACACCAAAGATTAAAAAATTAATAGGGTGGGTTTCTGCTTTAGCTCTTAAAACAGAGCCAAATCTTTGAAAAGTTTTGAGTCAAGCGCAATGATAATTTAGGGGGTTGGTTAAATTTTCAATACCCCCTAAGTTTAGTGAGGTTTTCGCATGCTTGTTTCATGCCTAGCTTACAGCCCTTGTCATAAATCATTATGGCGTTTTCTTTATCTTTCATGTTGTAATACATGCCCGCTAGAGCGAAGCAACCCACTTCATCGCCCATATCGCAACCCCTTTCATAATTATCAAGGGCTTTCCTCAAATCTTTTGGAACAGCGTCCCCTTGGGAATACATAAAGCCCATCCTAGAGCAACTCACCGCGCTTCCCATATCGCATGCTTGTTTGAAATAATTAAAAGCCTTTTGGGGATCTTTTTTGACATACCTGCCTAACATATACATAGAGCCTAAACTCGCGCAACCACCAGAATTGTTTAACCCGCAAGCTTTTTGCAAGTAATCAAACGCCACTTCAAAATCTTCATCAAGCCCTGCATCGCCATTTTCAAACAAACTCCCTAACGCGCGGCAAGCCTGCCCATCATCCAATCGGCATGCTTTCAAATAATAGATGACGGCTTTATGGTTGCTTTGTTTGACTTCTAAAAAGCCTTTTTCATAAGCCACGCCCAAAACATAACACCCCTTAGCCATATCAAAATTACAGCTTTTTTGATAGTAGGTAACCGCTTGATCGGCATTGCCCTTGATTTTTCGGTCATAAATAATGCCTAAATTGTAGCAACTCTCAGGGTGTTTTAAAACGCACGCCTTAGCATAAGCGTCAATGGCCTCTTGATAATTTTGAGTCGTGCCTAACCCCTCATCATAAAGCCCCCCTAAACCAAAACACCCTTCCCTATCGTCAGCCTGGCATGCGGTTTTATAATATTCTAGGGCTTTTTTATAATCTATTCTAGTGCCTTGCCCGTTTTCATAAATGATTCCTAATTGCGTGCAACCTTCACTCACCCCATCGTTGCATGCTTTTTTAAAATAAGATGTGGCTTTAGAATAATTCCCGCTTTTATAGGCTCTTTCAGCAACCCCCAAAAAACTATTGTCTTGTTTCCCCCATAAATGGGCATTCAAAAAAAATAACCCACAAACTAATATTTTTAAAATTTTGACACTCATTTTTACCTTCTTTTAAATTCTGATTTTTAGAACCCTTCTTTAATCAAAACAAAAATGCAACGCTCCATTTTAACATAAATCAAGCGCTTTGATTAAGGCTTAGGAGAATCCTTACGCTCTTCTTTATGCTCTAAAGAGGTGATGTAAAGATAAATCGCTTGGATTTCTTCTAAATTGAGATTGTATTTAGGCATCATGCCTTTGCCTAAACTCAAGGCATCTTTAAAGGTTTTAAAATCCAAATGGTTGATTTTAGGGGCGTAGAGGATTTTTTTTTCGCCTTTTTCATAATAAAAGGTGATTTCTTGTTGTTCGCCTTTAATGCCATGGCATTTCGCACACGCAACACCCCTAGGGTTTTTATAAAGAGCCATCCCGTATTCTAAATCAGAGATGAAATCCGCTTCCTTAGCGCTCAAACTTAACCACCACCAAAACAAAACTAGCGCGATAAACAAACGCATTAAAACAACTGCGCCTTTTCTAAAATCTCTTTGGCCCCGCTTTGCAAAAATTCTTCTAAAAGCTCTTGAACTAAATCAAACGCTTTAGTTTTATCCCCTTGCTTTTCTTTAGTGATGACTTCTTTCCCGTTAGGCAAGCCTAAAACCGCCTGGATTTTAACCCTATCGCCCATTAAACTCGCATGCACGCCTATAGGGATCTGACACCCCCCATTAAGCCCCTTAACAAACTCCCTTTCTAAATGGCAGCAAAACGCGCTTTTCTCGTCGTTGAGTTTTTGGAGCGTAATAAAATGCTTGTGGTTTTTGAGCATTTCTACCCCTAAAGCCCCCTGACCCATGCTAGGAATCATTTCTTCCACGCTAAAAGCCTTGCGGTATTTCGCTCCTTGAATTTCTAGGCGGCATAACCCGGCTTCAGCTAAAATGATAGCGTCAAATTCACCGCATTCAAGCTTTTTCAAACGGGTTTGGACATTCCCCCTCAAGCTTTCTGTGTCTAGATCCTGGCGCTTCAGTTTGATCTGCATGGAGCGCCTTAAAGAAGTCGTGCCAACCTTTGCCCCTTTAGGCAAACTCATCAAATCAGGGAATTTCACGCTTAAAAAAGTGTCCCTCACATCAGCCCTTTTAGTGATGCATGCCAAGTCTAACCCCTTTTCAAACACGACCGGCACATCTTTTAAAGAATGCACCGCCAAATCAATTTCGCCTTTTAAAAGCAATTCTTCTAATTCCTTAGTGAATAGCCCCTTACCGCCAATCTTATTTAAAGGGGTGTCTAAGATTTTATCGCCCTTAGTCTTAACGATTTGAATCTCGCTTTCTATAGAGCATTCTTTTTTCAGGCGTTCTTTAATGTGATTCGCTTGCCATAAGGCTAGTTCGCTCCCCCTAGAGCCAATCACTAAATTTCCCACTCACTCCCCCTTATTCGCTTTCTAACATTTCTAAAATTTTTTCTTCTAATTCGGTGTCTTTAAGCGTTTGTTTTTCTAAATTAGCGCGTTTGATGCATTCAAATTCTTTATTTTCTAAAGTTTGCTTCCCAATAATGAGCGCCAATCGTTCCCCAATCAATTCAAAATCCCTCATCTTCGCCCCAAAACGAGCGTCTCTGTCATCTAACAGCGCATCAACGCCCTTTTGAAGCAGCCTTTCATACACTTCAAAAGCGAGTTTTTTTTGCGCTTCATCTTTCCAATTAGAAACCACGATCACCACATCAAAAGGGGCGGTATTTTTCGTCCATACACAGCCTAGATCATCGCTTTTTTGCTCTAAAATCGCGCTGAGCAATCGGCTAATGCCTATCCCATAGCACCCCATTTCAAAAAATTGCTCCTTACCATTCTTATCCAAGAAACTAGCCTTCAAGCTTTTAGCATAGCCTTGCCCGAGTTTGAAAATATGCCCCACTTCCAAACTCTTATGGTATTTCAACGCTCCTTGACAATTGGGGCAATGATCGCTCTCTTTAACCTGGACAATATCCGCATAAACAAGATTTTCAAACCCTTTTAAATCCACGCCCACCGCATGAAAATCCTTTTCATTAGCCCCAGCGATCAAGCAATCGCCCTCTTTTAAATCTCCATCAAAAATAATGTAAGAAACATGTTTTTTCAAGCCATAAGGCCCTATAAAACCCGCTATTAACCCCGCATTATCCAAATCTTTTTGACTCGCCTCTCTCAATTCTAAAGCGTTCGCTCCTATAATGTTCAAGGCGTTTAGGGCTTTAACTTCCTCTAAATTGTCATCGCCCCTAACAAAAAAGCACGCTAGGGTTTCTCTATCTTTATGGATCACTTTTCTAACAAGCGCTTTTAAGACAAAATAAGGCTCTGTTTTAAAAAACTCCGCCACGCTTTGCGCACTGGTGGTATTAGGGGTAGGGAATTTCGCTAATTGCGCTTTTGGGACATTTAAAGGCTCAGGCCTTTTAGAGCGTTTAGCGATTTCAATGTTGGCGGCATAATCGCAATTTTGACACACCACGATCGTGTCTTCCCCGCATTCGGTTAAAACGACAAATTCCCTGCTTTTACTCCCTCCAATCGCCCCGCTATCCGCTTCCACAATGCGAAAATCCAAACCCAAATCGCTTAAAATCTCTTTATAAGCGCTTTGCGTGTTTAAAAATTCCTTATCCAAGCTTTCAGCGTCTTCATGAAAGCTGTAACCATCTTTCATGATAAATTCCCTCGCTCTCACCAGCCCGAATCGCGGGCGGATTTCATCACGGAATTTCGTGTGGATTTGATAGAGATGGACGGGTAATTGCTTGTAGCTTTTAATGAAATTAGCGGCAATTTCGGTGATATTTTCTTCTAAAGTGGGGCTTAAAACAAAATCATTGTCTTTTCGGTCTTTAAAAACCAATAATTCCTTGCCGTATTTATCCAAACGGCCTGATTTTTCCCACAAACTCGCCAAAACCACAAAACTCATTAAAATGTTTTGCGCCCCATGCTCTTGCATGCGTTTGTGCGTGATGTTTTCTATCTTGTCTAGCACTTTTTTAGCTAAAGGCAAAAAATTATAAATCCCGCTGCCTACTTGATAAATGTATCCTGCTTGAGCTAGGTGTTTATGGCTTTTTAACACGGCATCTTTAGGGGGTTCTTTGAGAGTGGGGGCAAAGAGTTTTGAAAATAGCATGCATTATTCCTCGTAATATTCGCATTTATAGAGATTCAAATTCTGGGCATGGTTAGCGTTAGATTTGTCTAAATTGAACAAGTTTTTAATCGCGCCCACAAGCACATCGGATTCTTCTTTTTGAGCGTTCTTTTTTAAGGTGATGGTGGGGTGGTGTAAAAAGGTATTGAAAGCGTTGTGCAAGATCTTTTCAATGTTGCTTTCGCATTCTTTAGGCACATAGCGTTTTTTGAGCGCTTTTTGCAATTCCTTTTGGGCTGAAATCCTAGCCAATTCCCTTAAATCCTTAATCACAGGCTCCACTTCTAAACTTTGAATCCATTGGTAAAACTCCATTGTGGCAAGCCCTACAATCTCATAAGCTCTCGTCCTGCTCTCTTGCCTGTTTTCCACATTTTCTTTAACCATAGGCTCTAAATCATCCACGCTGTATAAGAAAATATTATCCAATACCGGCTTTTCAATATTCCGTGGCACGGCTAAATCAAACCAAAAACGCCTGAAACTCGTTTCTTTTAACATGCGATTTTGCACGATAAAATGCGGCGAAGAAGTGGCGCAAAAAAGCAATTCGTATTCATTGATATAAGCGTTTAAATTTTCTATATTTTGAAAGCTCACTTTTTTAGGCTCTTCTAATTCTTTGATGAAATCTTCAAATTTAGCCGCATTACGCCCTAAGATAAGCGCTTCAAATTGCTTGTTTAAAAGGTGTTTGATGACTAATTGAGCTATCTCGCCAAGCCCTATCACAAGGGCTTTTTTATCCTTAATCCTTTCTTTTTCAAAAATATTAAGCGCTTCTTTGACTGCCACTGAAGAGATGGAAACCCCTTGTTTGGAAATGCCGGTTAAATTGCGCACTTTAGCGGCGCATTTGAAAGCAAAATGGAGCAATCGGGTTAAATCTTTGGAGCAAAATTTCTCTTCAAAAGCGAATTTATAGGCATTTTTCATCTGCCCTGTGATTTGAGTTTCCCCAACCACCAAGCTATCCAAACTGCTGCACACGCTAAAGACATGATGGACTGCGCTTTCATCAGTATTGATTAAAACGCATTTTTCTAAATCAGACACGCTCATTTTTTTATTTTGAGCCAAAATCTTTAATAACGCGCTTTTTTGTTCATTAGTATTAGCGCCGTGTTTTAGGCTCGCATAGATTTCAAAGCGATTGCATGTGGATAACACCATGCACTCTTTGATGTTAGGGCAATGGTTTTTAATGGTTTGTAAAAATTCTTTAAGCGTTGCATTTGAATTGATAGCGAGCTTTTCTCGCATTTCTAAGCTCATGCTTTTATGCGTAAAGGCTAGGGTGAAATATTTTGACAAATGAGTTTCTAACTCCATTAAAAAGTCCTATAAATGACATCTTGTGCTAGTTTTTCTAAAATCAAATTGTTTTCCCCTTTAATGGTTTCAAGGGCCTTTTTAGAATAAACCTGAGCGATCTTAAGGGTTTCTTCTATGATACCATATTGCTTGAATTTTTCCTTAGTCCATTCTATGATTTCATGACTATCTTGTTTGAAATAAGAAATCAAAAGCCCTTGATCGCGCTGATTTAATTTTTCATATAAAAGCAAGTAGGGTAAAGTGGTCTTGCCTTCTTTAAAATCGCTAAAATTGGGCTTACCTAGAGTGTTGGCGTCTTGAGTGATGTCTAATAAATCATCAATGATTTGAAACGCCATGCCAAAATTTAATCCAAAATCCGCATATATTTTGGCGTCTTTATTTAAAAGAATCGCCATGCTTTTTAAACTTGCTTCTATGAAATGAGCGGTCTTGTCTTCTAAAATGCACCAGTATTTTTGTTTGTCGCTATTAAAACTTTCCCCCACAAACACATCTTCAATCTCGCCCCTAGAGAGCCTTAAAACCGCATTAGAGAGGGCTTTGGCGATGGATTCACCCATTTTGGATAGTTCAAAAAAGGCTTTAGAATAAAACACATCTCCAAGCATCACGGCGTTAAAATTACCAAAAAGAGCGTTAATGCTGGGGAGTTTTCGGCGCATGGTCGCCTTGTCAATCACATCATCATGCAATAAAGAAGCGGTCTGTATCATTTCTACAATCGCGCACAAATTGAAGGCTTTATCTAATAAAATAGTGTCTGTTTTTTCGTCTAACAAAGCGAGCATGAGTTTAGAGCGCAACATTTTTGAAGGGCCAATCTTAGAAAACAATTCATCTATAAAGCCGCTTTCAATTTCTTTGATCCAAGAAGCGATCTTATTTTGAATGGCTTGAAGTTGTTTTTCTTGCATGCAAATTCCTTAAGGCTCTTTAGGAGAAAAAACAAGGGGCATAAGGGCTAAAAGCCTTAAAGCGGCTTTATCTTCTTTGAAATCTTTAAACACAAGCGACAGAGTGCTGTCAGAAGAAAATTTTTCTTCAAAAACTTTGAGGTTATAGGTGTTTCTCGCATGATCGGTGTATAAAATAAACTGGTAAGGGAAATGGTTAAAACGCATGTTGATGACTAAACCTTTATTTGCATATAGCGTCCAATAGAGTGTGATTTCTTTGGTTTGTCCATTTGAAGTGTCTTTGATGATCGCTTTAAACACTTCATCTTTTTTTAATTCTAGCGTTTTATCTATCCCATAATCAAGCCCAAACGCCTTTAAAAAAAAGAGGAATATCAAGCCATAGCGGATAAGCTCATTCATTCCCGCTGAGAATATTCGCCATGGATTGGATCACAATGTCTGTTTTCCTGCTCTCTATTTTTTGTTGCAACTCTTCATCCATTCTTAAAGCTTTAGCGAAAGATTCAAACTTTTCTTCTAAGTCTTCTTTTTCTATAAAGGTTTCCAAGAGAGCCAGAAGCTCTAAAAGCCTCTCTAGCTCTTTTTTAGAAAGCTTTTTACTCGCATGAAAAATAATATCATTCCACTTGTCTAAGGGGTTTCCCTCAAAAATTTCAAGCTCGCTGTAATCTCTCATGCTGGCTTCTTTTGGGGAGTTTAAGCTAAATGGGCTTCTAGCATCCAAATGGATTTTTGCAACTTGGCTAATTGATCGTCCGCATAAGTTACGGTTACTTTATCGCCTTCTTTTTCAGCGGTGTTAGAGAGCTCTTTAAATTCTTTTTCTAGGTGTTTGTAATCGCCTAGAATTTCTTTAAAGATGTCTTTAGAGTGGAAGCTTGTTTTAGTTTCTTCTTTGACGCGAGTGAGTTTGAGCGCTTCGGATAAAGTGACTAAGGGGTGGTGTCCTAATTGAACAATCCTTTCAGCGAGATCATCAAACATGTCCGCAAATTCTTCATAAATTTCTTCAGTGGCTTTATGCACAGTGAAAAAATCGGTGCCTTTCACATTCCAATGGAAGTTATGCACTTTCATAAATAACACGATCGCATCCGCTTGCAAATGTTTTAAAATTTCAAATGTTTTCATCAAAAGTCCTTTTTTTATAAAATGTTTTAGGCTTTTATTTTCATAAAAACCTTGATTGCTATCCTACACTAAAAGAGTTAATGAAAAATTTTTTTGTCTTATTTTTGTCAAATATTGATAAACCCTATTCAATTTAATATTCTTTAATCTTTTTAAAATTTTGTTTTATCGTAAAACTCATTTTTAAGGGGGATAGTTATCCAAATTAAGAAGCGTTAAGAATCTTAATTTCAAAGGTTTTTTCTTGATTTTCTAATAGCGCAATGCTCCCTTCATGGGCTTTAACCACTTGTAAAGACAGGGCTAACCCTAAGCCGTTACCCTTTAATTTGGTGGTTTCAAAAGGCTCAAATAAAGCGCTTTTGTTTTCCACTTCCTTGCCATTATCAATAATGGTGAAGACGATAAATTCATTTTGAATGAACGCTTCAATCTTCACCTGCCCCTGCTCGCTTTCTTCTAAGGCTTCAATCGCATCAATAGCGTTATACAAGAAATTTTGCAACACAATCCCCATTAAATCAAAGTCAAAAAACCCTTCTTCATCGCTAAAATTAAAAAGAAAATCAATGTCTTTGGAGTAAGTGTAGCAATTTAGGGCTTCTTTGAGATCGCTTTCTAGCGTTTTTAAACTTTGCTTGGTGCGGTTGGCTTGAATGCCTTTAGAAAAAAGCAAGGTGGCTTTAATGATTCTTTCCACGCGCCATAAAGCTTTTTGCAATTCTACAACAATGGGCTTAGTCTTTTCGTTCGCATGCTTTAATAACACTGAAGCTAAAAGAGAGATAGAGCCTACAGGGTTTCTGATCTCATGGGCTAAATGCGCTGAGATTTTCCCCATAGAAGCGAGCCGCTCTTGGCGTTTTTGAGCGCTAATATCGGTTGCGGTGATGATTTGCTTGCCTTGAATGCTGTTTTGCTGGACTAAATAGCTTTTATTTTCATGTTCAATTTCAGTGTTAAAATTTTCTAATTTAGCCTTATTGAACACCTCATGGCTTTGATTGGCTAAAGAATTCTTATAAAAAAAGCTCCCGTTTTCATTCATCACCCAAATGGCTTGCGGTAAAATCTCTATGACCCATTCATAAAGGGCTTTATAATCCTTAAATTCTTTTTCTACCTTGTAGCTTTGCAAAATAAATTGGTTTAAAAGCCCTAGCAATTCTTGCATGTCTTTTTTGTTGGAAAAATTTTCTAATAAATCTTCGCTCTCTTTGGGTTTAAAATTCTCTAATGAAATCACATTATCCTCTTTTTTTAACAACCCCTTGAAAGAAGAAGCCTTATCAGAGTGTTTCAAATGGGAACGCTTTAAATAAGGGCGTTTTAAGCGCTTGGATTTTTTCATGGTTTTTGTTTTTCTTGCTCTTTTAAGAAATTAAACAGCATTTCGCTATAGCCAAAATTCCCGCTCAATTCTTTAGAAAGGGTGTCCTTATACATGGAAGTGTAAATCTCATCGCCTGGGGCTTTAGGATACAAAGGGTTATCCATTTTCATAGCGCTATCCAGCATGAATTTTAAAAGCAGTGCTTCAAAAGAATCGGTTTGTTCTTTGAGGAGCTTGTCGTTTTTATTTTGAGCTAGCGCTTTTAATTTCTCTTCGCTCGCTAATTTAGAAACATTGTATTGTTCTAGCATGGCTTTATTGTTGTTTATCATAGTATCTCCATTTCAGCGCTAATCGCGCCGCTTTTTTTTAGGGCTTGCAAGATTGAAACCATCCCCTTAGCGCTCACGCCAATTTTTTGTAAGGCTTTCACCACCCCGGCAATGGTGATGTTTTTCCCGTTAGAACTCAGCGTGTTATGAGCGGCGTCTAAGGACATGTTGTTGTCTAAATCCTGCGTGTTTTTAGAATTGTTTAAAGGCTCTTTAGTGATTTTCAGCGTGATGTCTTGGCTTGTAACCACTATAGGATGCACCATTATATCCACTCCTGAAACGATCGTGCCTGATTTTTCATCTACAATGATCTTATTTTTCGCGCTGTAATTAATAGGGATTTCTTGCACTAAGGCTAAAAACTCCACCATAGAAAAACGCTCTGGGCGAGTGATTTGAATGGTTTTTGGATCTAACGCTATGGCTACTTTATTGCCAAACACCTTATTTAAAGTGTTTTGCACTTGGATAGCGTTTTTAAAATTGGGGTTTTTTAGGCTTAAAACCATGGCGTTTTTATGGAACAAATCATACGAAACTTCCCTTTCAATAGTCGCCCCATTGATGATATTGGCTGAGAGCAAGTTATTAGAATTGCCCGAAGTGATAGCCCCTTGAGCGAGGGCGTAAATATTCCCATCTACCGCATTTAAAGGGGTCATCACCAAAGTCCCTCCTTGAATGGATTTTGCATCCCCAATAGAAGAAATTTGAATATCAATTTTATCGCCCTGTCTTGCAAAGGGGGGTAAGGAGGCTGTAATCATCACGGCAGCGACATTTTTAGATTTAATATCGTCTGCAGAGATCTTAACATTCACGCTCTCTAGCATGTTAGAAATGGATTGCATGGTGAATTTTGAGCCGGATTTATCCCCTGTGCCATTCAAGCCAATCACAAGCCCATAACCAATCAGCTGGTTATCCCTTACGCCTACCACGCTCGCTATATCGCCTATTTTTTCGGCCAAAAGCTTGTGGAAGGCTAATACAAAAATAAGCCATAAAAACACCCGTTTCAATCAAACCCTTTCTTATTCCCTAAATTCTAATTATTTTAGCATAAGCCTTTTATAAAAACTTTAAACCTAATTGAGCGTATTTTTATGCTATACTCAAAAATCTTATAAACTTTAAATCAAAGATTTTAATTTTAGCCTTTTATTAGCTTTTTATAAAGTTTCAAATTAAATTGAGGTATGAATCTCCCATGGAATTTAATCAACCACCACTCCCTACAGAAATTGATGATGACGCTTATCATAAGCCGAGTTTTAATGATTTGGGCTTAAAAGAATCGGTTTTAAAATCCGTTTATGAAGCCGGTTTCACTTCCCCAAGCCCCATTCAAGAAAAGGCCATTCCGGCTGTTTTGCAAGGCCGAGATGTCATCGCGCAAGCCCAAACAGGCACAGGAAAAACCGCCGCTTTCGCTCTGCCCATTATCAACAACCTTAAAAACAACCACACCATAGAGGCCTTAGTGATCACGCCCACCAGAGAATTGGCCATGCAAATTAGCGATGAGATTTTCAAATTGGGCAAACACACCAGGACTAAAACCGTGTGCGTGTATGGAGGCCAGAGCGTTAAAAAACAATGCGAATTCATTAAGAAAAACCCCCAAGTGATGATCGCTACACCAGGAAGACTGCTCGATCACTTAAAAAACGAACGCATCCATAAATTTGTGCCTAAAGTGGTCGTTTTAGATGAAAGCGATGAAATGCTGGATATGGGGTTTTTAGACGATATTGAAGAGATTTTTGACTACCTCCCTAGCGAAGCGCAGATCTTGCTTTTTTCAGCCACGATGCCAGAGCCGATTAAAAGACTAGCGGATAAGATTTTAGAAAACCCCATTAAAATCCATATCGCCCCTTCTAATATCACTAACACCGACATCACCCAACGCTTTTATGTGATCAATGAGCATGAGAGGGCCGAAGCGATCATGCGCCTTTTAGACACCCAAGCGCCCAAAAAGAGCATTGTTTTCACGCGCACTAAAAAAGAAGCTGATGAATTGCACCAATTCCTTGCTTCTAAAAATTACAAAAGCACCGCTTTGCATGGGGATATGGATCAAAGGGATCGGCGCGCTTCTATCATGGCGTTTAAAAAAAATGACGCTGATGTGTTGGTGGCTACAGATGTGGCGAGCCGTGGGCTAGACATTAGCGGTGTAAGCCATGTGTTCAATTACCACTTGCCCCTAAATACCGAGAGCTATATCCATCGCATTGGGAGAACCGGGCGAGCGGGCAAAAAAGGCATGGCGATCACTTTAGTAACCCCTTTAGAATACAAAGAGCTTTTACGCATGCAAAAAGAAATTGATTCAGAGATTGAACTTTTTGAAATCCCCACCATTAACGAAAATCAGATCATTAAAACCTTGCATGACGCTAAAGTGTCTGAAGGGATCATCAGCCTTTATGAACAGCTTACCGAAATTTTTGAGCCGTCTCAATTGGTTTTAAAACTTTTGAGTTTGCAGTTTGAAACCAGCAAAATTGGTTTAAACCAGCAAGAAATTGATGCGATTCAAAACCCTAAAGAAAAAACGCCAAAAACCCCTAACAAAAAAACGCCCCAGCATGAGCGAGCGCGTTCTTTCAAAAAGGGTCAGCACAGAGACAGGCACTCTAAAACAAACCACTATTCTAAAAAACCCAAACGCCGTTAAAATATTTAAAAAGGAAATTCATGCCCATTGATTTGAACGAACATTTAAAAAAGAAAAATTCTCAAAGAGAAACCCCCACGCCTAATACGCCTAATAATGGGGGGCGTTTCATCCCGCCGTCTAACTCTTTTAATTCTAAAAAACTATCGGTTTTAATTGTCATTGTCCTTTTAGGCGTTATCGCTTTTTTGGCCAAGCCTTTTGAAGTGATTAGCTCAGGAGAAATTGGCATTAAAATCACCGCCGGGAAATACGAACCCACCCCCTTACAGCCAGGGATCCACTTTTTTGTGCCTATCATTCAAGACATCCTCATTGTGGATACAAGGATCAGGAATATCAATTTTTCACGCACCGAAGACATGGGCGTGGCGGGTAAAAACCAAGGGATTTTTAGAAACGACGCTATTAATGTGATGGATAGTAGGGGTTTGACTGTTTCTATTGAACTCACCGTGCAATACCGTCTAAACCCTCAAACCACCCCCCAAACGATCGCTACTTATGGCTTGTCTTGGGAGCAAAAGATCATCAACCCTGTGGTGCGCGATGTGGTGCGATCTGTCGTGGGGCGCTATCCGGCTGAAGATTTACCCATTAAACGCAATGAAATCGCCGCTCTTATCAATAGCGGTATCAATAAAGAAGTTTCTAAGCTCCCCAACACCCCTGTGGAATTAAGCTCTATCCAATTGAGAGAAATCGTCTTGCCCGCTAAGATTAAAGAGCAAATAGAAAAAGTCCAAATCGCGCGCCAAGAATCAGAAAGGGTGAAATACGAGGTGGAGCGCTCCAAGCAAGAAGCTCAAAAACAAGCCGCTTTAGCTAAAGGGGAAGCGGACGCTAACAGGATTAAGGCTCAGGGCGTGGCTGATGCGATCGTGATTGAGGCTAAGGCAAAATCTCAAGCCAATTTAAGCATTTCGCAAAGCTTGAGCGACAAGCTTTTAAGACTGCGCCAAATTGAAGTTCAAGGCCAGTTTAATGAAGCGTTAAAAACGAATAACAACGCTCAAATCATGCTCACTCCAGGCGGGGCTGTGCCTAATATTTGGATTGACACTAAAAGTAAGGTTAAATCTAGTATTGCTGAGAGTAAAGAGCCTTAAAAACGCATGGCATCTCTTGCCTTTATCCAAGCTTTTTTGGAGTCTTTTAAGGGCTTTTTAAGCCAAGCGACTTTAATTAGCGTTTTAATAGCGAGCGTTTTAATCCTTTTTTGCGCAGTTTTGCTCCTTTTGGCTCTGCTTTTAAGAAACCGCATAGCTAGCTATATAGCAACAACAGCTTTTTTGGGCGCGTTTTTGAGCATGCCTTTTGTTTTGAAGGTTTTACTCACTCAAGCGATTTACCCCATAGAAACACGCATCTTACACGCTAACCCTTTAAGTTATAGCAACGCCTTTTCTTTGCAAGTGGGAGTCAAAAACCATTCCAAATTTACTCTAAACAAATGCGTTTTACGCCTAGAAGTCCTTAAAAACCCTCACAATTTTGTAGAAGAGCATGCGTTTAAATGGTTTGTCAAAAAAAGCTATGAAAAAACTTTTAAAGAAAAGATTTTGCCTGAAGAATCCAAAGTCTTTTCATTCTTTATTGACAACTACCCTTATTCAAAAACAGCCCCCTATCAAGTTTCTTTGTTTTGTTTGTAGAAAGCTAAAAGATAACGCTCATTAAAAAAGCGGTTAAAAACGCTAAAAGCATAAATTTTTAAAATAGAGTTTTTTAAAGCCTGGATTCTAATAAACGCTTCGTATAAGCGTGCTTAGGGTTGTCAAACACCTCTTTAATAGTGCCTGTTTCTACGACTTTCCCCTCACTTATCACTAACACCTTATCGCAAAACGCTTTGATCACATCTAAATCATGGCTGATAAACAAATAGCTCAGATCCTGCTTTTCTTGTAAATTTAACAGCAATTCCAACACGCTTTTTTGAATGCTTTTATCTAAAGCAGAAGTGGGTTAATCTAAAAGAATGATTTTAGGTTTTAAAGCAATCGCTCTAGCGATCGCTACTCTTTGGCGTTCCCCTCCACTGAGCTCATAAGCGTAAAAGTTAAGCGATTCAGGGTTTAAACACACTTCTTCTAAACAAAGTTTTGCGAGATGGTGCCATTCTTCTTTGGAAGCTTTAGGGTAAGCAAAGCGCAAAGCCTCTGTTAGAATGCTTTGAATGCTTAAGCGAGGGTTTAATGATGCGTAAGGGTCTTGAAACACCATTTGCAAAATCTTGCGGTAGGGTTTGAACGCCTTAGAATTTAAAGGCCCCACGCTTTGGCCTAAAATCTTTTCTTCCCCGCTGTTTAAAGCGAGTTTTAAAAGCCCCAACGCTAGAGAGCTTTTCCCGCTCCCGCTTTCGCCAATGATGCCGATGTTTTCTTTGGCTTTGAGGGAAAAATTGACTGATGCGATAAGGGGCTTTTTTAAAGAAGGCCTAAAAAAGCGTTTTTGCAAGTAATAAACGCTAAAATCCTTCACTTCTAAAAGCGTCTCGTCTAGCGCTTTTAAATTTTTAGCGGGCAAGTTTGAAGCTTGAATCAAGAGTTTTGAATATTCGTGCTTAGGGTCATTAAAAAGATCTTTAGTCAAATTGGTTTCTACGATCTCGCCTTTTTTTAACACATAAACCCTATCAGCCAAGCGTTTGACCGCTTTTAAATCATGGCTAATGAATAAAAGGGCGATGTTTTTTTCCGTGCTCAATTGCTTGAGTAAGTCTAAAATCTGGTTTTGGATTTGCGTATCTAATGCGGTGGTAGGCTCATCGCAAATGAGCAGTTTGGGCGCATTAATAATGCCCATAGCGATACACACCCTTTGGCGCTGCCCTCCGCTCAACTCATAAGGGTAACGATCCAAAAATTTTTCGTCTAATTGAACTTGTTTCATGGCGTTTAAAACTTTTTCTTTAAGGAGCGTTTGAGAAGCGTTTTTATGGTGTAAAAAATAGGCTTCACTCATTTGCTTGCCGATTTTATGCAAGGGGTTTAGGCTGGATAGGGGGTCTTGAGCGATGTAGGCTATCGCATTACCCCTTAAATGCTGCATAAATTCTTCGCTTTCTTTTAAAAGGTTGGTTGTTTCAAACAACACTTCGCCATTATGGGGTTTGAATCTGGGGTTTAAACGCATGATGAGATTAGCGATAGAGCTTTTCCCGCTCCCGCTTTCGCCCACGATCGCCACCCTTTCGCTAGGATTTAACGAAATATTGATGTTTTGGAGCGAAAAATGCGCGTTTAAAACGCAGTTCAAGTTTTTGATTTCTAGCATGTAACCCCTTTATTTGAGCATGTTAGCGTTGAAAGCATCGCGCACCCCTTCGCCAATGAACACCAAAACAGAAAGCAACAAACTAATGGCTACAAACGCAACGATGGCTAAATGGGGCGTGGTGAGATTATCCTTGCCTTGATTGACCAATTCGCCCAAACTCGCACTCCCTATGGGCATGCCAAAACCCAAGAAATCCAAAGACACTAAAGTAGAAATACTGGCCGCCATTAAAAACGGCACATAAGTGATCGTCGCTACTAAAGCGTTGGGTAAAACATGGTAGAAAATGATTTTTAAATCATTCACCCCAAGCGCTCTAGCGGCTTTGGTGTAGTCCATATTCCTTGCTTTTAAAAACTCCGTGCGCACGACTTGAGAAAGCCCCATCCAGCTAAAGAGCAAGACTAAAAATAAAATGATCCAAAAATTAGAATTAAACGCGCTAGAAATCACAATGAGTAAAAAAAGCATGGGGATCGCGCTCCAAATCTCGCTCAACCTTTGCCCCACTAAGTCTATTAACCCTCCATAATACCCCTGAAACGCTCCCAAACTCACGCCAATAAGAACGCTAAAAAGGGTGAGTAAAATCCCAAACACTAACGAAACACGATAGCCATAAACCAGTCTGGCTAACACATCTCTGGCTTGATCGTCTGTGCCTAAAAGGTGTTTGAAGCTTGGGGGGGTGGGGGCAGGCGAGTCTAAATCCATAATGATCGTATCGTAGCTATAGGGGATGAGCGCATGGATAATGAAAGCGTCTTTTAAAAGCGTGTTTTTCACATAAGGATCGTTATAATCTGTGGGGGTGAAAAAATCGCCTCCAAACTCCACTTCCGCATAATTTTTGAACATAGGGAAATACGCTTTATTGTCTTTATAGATGAATAAGGGGCGATCATTGACCCACAAGGGGGCTAAAAGAGAAAGCGCTAATAAAGCGATAAAAAGATAGAGCGAAAACACCGCCCGCTTATTCTTTTTAAAACTCAGAATGCGCATTTTAAACAAACTGCTCACGCTCAAACTCCCTTGATGAAAAACAATTCCTAAGATTATAATTAATTATGGGTAATACTAGCAAGAAAATGGGTTTGATCCATAAAGAAAGAGGATAAGCGTGATAATGGTGGAGTGTAGGGGGTTCGAACCCCTGACCTCAACGCTGCCAGCGTTGTGCTCTCCCAACTGAGCTAACACCCCAAATAAAATTAAGCGAGCATTATAACATTTTGCTTAAAAGATGTCAATTTGATGCTTTTTTGAAACACTTAATAGCAAATTAAGAATGATTGTCTTAAAATTAGAAAGTTTCTTTTATGGATTAAGTAAAATCACTTATCAAAGCAAAAAGGATATTTTTGAAAAACCACTCCTTTAAAAAAACGATCGCTCTTTCCTTACTAGCGAGCATGTCTTTGTGTAACGCTGAAGAAGATGGGGCGTTTTTTGTCATAGATTACCAGACGAGTTTGGCCAGACAGGAATTGAAAAATCCAGGCTTCACCCAAGCGCAAGAATTAAAGCAGTTAATCAGAGATGGGGCTGTGAGGTTGCAAACTTCTGCCATTCCCTTATCCTACTACTTGGATATTTTAGGGAATAAAACAGCAACTCTTTTGCGTGAAAGCCTGAAAAACAATGCGCAACCATCACAGCCAAACGGACAAAGCACGCCAAACCCAGCCTTAGTCAATTTAGAGCGATCTCTAGGGATTTTAGGAAAACTATTGGATCTATCCCAACAATACGCTAATCAGGGTGTCATTAAGCCTTTGGTGGTGGATGTGGGGAAAGAACAAATCGGTATTACTGATAGCATGCTCTTGGTGGCTCAAAACATCGTTTTAGCTTTAGGGCAAGTGGATTTGAGCAAAATCCAACAAAATAAAAATAATGGTAACGGACAGCTATACGAAAACATCATGAAAGTCATGCTTTTAGGTGCGGGCGGGACTAATGGAGCGTATAATGGCGTGAGTGTGGGCGATATTGCCACAGGCATGCAAAATTTTTCTTCGCAAACGGGCTTGATAGGGGCTAATTCTACGGTTAGCGAGCTCAACGCTTTGATTAAGAGCGGGATTTCTTTAGATCGTGAGACTTTGAGGTTAGGGAGTTTTATTGAAAAAAATATTTGTAGCAGTGCATCGTCTTGTTTTACTGGGAGTCAGCTTATCTATAAGAAAGGGCTAGATAGAACCATAAACATCATTAATGCGGTATTAGGTCAGTTTGAATCTTCGGCTAGTTCTCTTTATAAGATTTCTTATATCCCTAACCTCTTTTCGCTCAAAGATTACCAGTCAGCGAGCATGAACGGCTTTGGGGCTAAGATGGGTTATAAACAATTTTTCACCCATAAGAAAAATATTGGCTTAAGGTATTACGGGTTTTTGGATTATGGCTATGCGAATTTTGGCGATACGAATTTAAAAGTGGGAGCGAATCTTGTTACTTATGGGGTAGGAACGGATTTTTTATACAACGTGTATGAACGCTCTAGAAGGAGGGAAAGGACTACAATCGGCCTTTTCTTTGGCGCTCAAATTGCAGGGCAAACTTGGAGCACTAATGTAACGAACTTATTGAGCGGGCAAAGGCCTGATGTCAAGTCTAGTTCGTTCCAATTCTTGTTTGATTTGGGCGTGCGCACCAACTTTGCAAAAACCAATTTCAACAAGCACAGGCTAGACCAAGGGATAGAATTTGGGGTGAAAATCCCTGTTATCGCTCATAAATATTTCGCAACCCAAGGCTCAAGCGCGAGCTATATGAGGAATTTTAGCTTCTATGTGGGCTATTCAGTCGGTTTTTAAGGAAGGCTCTTGATGAAAAATACCAATACAAAAGAGATAAAGAATACAAGAATGAAAAAAGGTTATAGTCAATACCATGCGCTCAAAAAAGGGCTTTTAAAAACTGCTCTGCTTTTTAGCCTTCCCTTAAGCATGGCGTTAGCTGAAGACGATGGCTTTTATATGGGAGTGGGCTATCAAATCGGCGGTGCGCAACAAAACATCAATAACAAAGGCAGCACCCTAAGGAATAATGTCATTGATGATTTCCGCCAAGTGGGCGTGGGTATGGCAGGGGGTAACGGGCTTTTAGCTTTAGCGACAAACACGACCATGGACGCTCTTTTAGGGATAGGCAACCAAATTGTCAATACCAATACAACTGTTGGCAACAACAACGCAGAGTTAACCCAGTTTAAAAAAATACTCCCCCAAATTGAGCGACGCTTTGAGACGAATAAAAACGCTTATAGCGTTCAAGCCTTGCAAGTGTATTTGAGTAATGTGCTTTATAACTTGGTTAATAATAGTAATAATGGCAGTAATAATGGAGTCGTTCCTGAATATGTAGGGATTATAAAAGTTCTCTATAATTCTCAAAATGAATTCAGTCTCTTAGCCACGGAGAGTGTGGCGCTTTTAAACGCGCTTACAAGGGTGAATCTGGATAGCAATTCGGTGTTTTTAAAAGGGCTATTAGCCCAAATGCAGCTTTTTAATGACACTTCTTCAGCAAAGCTAGGCCAGATCGCAGAAAACTTGAATAAGAGTGGTGGTGCAGGGGCCATGCTTCAAAAGGATGTGAAAACCATCTCGGATCGAATCGCTACTTACCAAGAGAATCTAAAACAACTAGGAGGGATGCTGAATAATTACGATGAGCCTTACTTGCCCCAATTTGGGCCAGGCAAAAGCTCTCAGCATGGGGTTATTAATGGCTTTGGCATTCAAGTGGGCTATAAGCAATTTTTTGGGAGCAAGAGGAATATAGGCTTACGGTATTACGCTTTCTTTGATTATGGCTTTACGCAATTGGGCAGTCTTAATAGCGCTGTTAAAGCGAACATCTTTACTTATGGCGCTGGCACGGACTTTTTATGGAATATCTTTAGAAGGGTTTTTAGCGATCAGTCTTTGAATGTGGGGGTGTTTGGGGGCATTCAAATAGCGGGTAACACTTGGGATAGCTCTTTAAGAGGCCAAATTGAAAACTCGTTTAAAGAATACCCCACTCCCACGAATTTCCAATTTTTATTTAATTTGGGCTTAAGGGCTCATTTTGCCAGCACCATGCACCGCCGGTTTTTGAGCTCGTCTCAAAGCATTCAGCATGGTATGGAATTTGGCGTGAAAATCCCGGCTATCAATCAAAGGTATTTGAAAGCGAATGGGGCTGATGTGGATTACAGGCGTTTGTATGCGTTCTATATCAACTACACGATAGGTTTTTAAGCTCTTTTTAGGGCTTATAAAGAGGTTCTTTACTTTTTTTTGGTATTCTAACAAGCTTTTAAACCATCCAATCTACTTTGTTTTAAGGATAATATTTTATGGCAGATGTCGTTGTGGGGATCCAGTGGGGAGATGAGGGGAAGGGAAAAATTGTTGATAGGATCGCTAAAGATTATGACTTTGTGGTGCGCTATCAAGGCGGGCATAATGCCGGGCATACCATTGTGCATAAGGGGGTTAAGCATTCGTTGCATTTAATGCCCTCAGGGGTTTTATACCCCAAATGCAAGAACATCATTTCTAGCGCGGTGGTCGTGAGCGTTAAGGATTTGTGCGAAGAAATCAGCGCGTTTGAGGATTTAGAAAATCGTTTGTTCATCAGCGACAGAGCCCATGTGATCTTGCCCTATCATGCCAAAAAAGACGCTTTTAAAGAAAAATCTCAAAACATCGGCACGACTAAAAAAGGCATAGGCCCTTGCTATGAGGATAAAATGGCCAGAAGCGGGATAAGAATGGGGGATTTACTAGACGATAAAATCTTAGAAGAAAAGCTAAACGCTCATTTCAAAGCCATTGAGCCTTTTAAAGAAGCGTATGATTTGGGCGAGAATTACGAAAAAGATTTGAGGGAGTATTTTAAAACTTATACTCCAAAAATTTGCCCCTTTATCAAAGACACGACAAGCATGCTGATAGAAGCGAACCAAAAGGGTGAAAAGATCCTACTAGAAGGGGCGCAAGGCACGCTTTTAGACATTGATTTAGGGACTTACCCTTTCGTAACAAGCTCTAACACCACGAGCGCTAGCGCATGCGTGAGCACCGGCTTAAACCCTAAAGCGATCAATGAAGTCATAGGCATCGCAAAAGCGTATTCTACTCGTGTGGGTAATGGGCCTTTCCCTAGCGAAGACGCTACACCCATGGGCGATCATTTAAGGACTAAGGGCGCGGAGTTTGGCACGACAACCAAGCGCCCAAGGCGTTGCGGATGGCTAGATTTGGTGGCTTTAAAATACGCTTGCGCTTTGAATGGTTGCACGCAATTAGCTTTAATGAAATTAGATGTTTTAGACGGGATTGATGCGATTAAGGTGTGCGTGGCTTATGAAAGAAAGGGCGAAAGATTGGAGGCTTTCCCTAGCGATTTGAAAGATTGTGCGCCGATCTATCAAACTTTTAAAGGCTGGGAAAAAAGCGTGGGCGTGAGAAAATTAGACGATTTAGAGCCAAACGCTAGAGAGTATATCCGTTTTATTGAAAAAGAAGTGGGGGTAAAAATTGGCCTTATTTCTACAAGCCCTGAAAGAGAAGACACGATTTTTCTATGAAAAAATTCGCTTTTGTATTGGTGCAATTAAAAACCCTTGCGTTAGAAAAAATAGAGCAAAAGCTTGAAAGCAAGCGTTTAGAATTGCAACAAAAGGAGCGAGAAGTTTTGGACAAACAAGCCCAATTGAGCGCGTTTAAAAACCCTGAATTGGGGGGAATGAGTCTTTTTTTACAAACCCAACAATTAAAAAGCGTTCTAAGAATGGAGATAGAATATTACCAACAAGAGAGCGAGAATTTAACTAAGGATTTAAAAGTTTTAGAAAAAGATTACCTTTTGGCTAACCAGGAATTAGAAAAAGCTAAAATCATTTTAGAAAAGGAAAAGCAAAAAGAAAAGGAAATTTTGGAAAAAAAAGAGCAGGCTCTTTTGGACGAAAACGCCATGATTTTACACTGGCAAAAAGAGGGCTTGCATGCGTAAAATCTTGTTAATGGGCTTGATTTTACAAGCGCTCTTTAGCGAAGAAGCCGCACAAGAATTGTTGCAATGCTCTGCGATTTTTGAATCCAAAAAAGCCGAATTGAAAGACGATTTGCACCGATTGAGCGAAAAAGAGCAGTCTTTAAGGATCTTGCAAACCGAAAACGCCCGCCTTTTAGATGAAAAAACCGATCTGTTGAACCAAAAAGAAAAAGAAGTGGAAGAAAAACTGAAAAATTTAGCCGCTAAAGAAGAAGCCTTTAAAACCTTACAAACGGAAGAAAAAAAACGCCTTAAAAATTTGATAGAAGAAAACGAAGGCATTTTAAGAGAAATCAAGCAGGCTAAAGACAGCAAGATTGGCGAGACTTATTCTAAAATGAAAGATTCTAAGTCCGCCTTGATTTTAGAAAATTTACCCACTCAAAACGCCTTAGAAATTTTAATGGCGCTAAAACCCCAAGAACTCGGTAAAATTTTAGCCAAAATGGATCCTAAAAAAGCGGCGGCTTTGACAGAGTTGTGGCAAAAACCCCCACGAGAAAATAAAGAAATCCCAAAAACCATACCACCCACGCCCCCTATAACGCCCACGCCTTTAAAAGAGCCGATGATAAAAGATCCTAACACCAAAGAGCCTGCAGGGGTATGATGTTCATTGTAGCGGTTTTAATGCTGGCGTTTTTAATCTTTGTCCATGAATTAGGGCATTTCACGATCGCTAGGATTTGTGGGGTGAAAGTAGAAGTTTTTAGCATTGGTTTTGGTAAAAAACTCTGTTTTTTTAAGCTTTTTGGCACGCAATTCGCTTTGTCTTTGATCCCGCTTGGGGGCTATGTGAAATTAAAGGGCATGGATAAAGAAGAAAATAAAACGAATGAAACCGCGAATGACAGCTACGCGCAAAAAAGCCCTTTTCAAAAGCTATGGATACTATTTGGGGGGGCGTTTTTTAATTTTCTTTTTGCGATTTTAGTGTATTTTTTTCTGGCATTGAGCGGGGAAAAAGTCTTACTGCCAATCATTGGCGATTTAGAAAAAAACGCGCTAGAGACCGGGCTGTTAAAGGGGGATAAAATCCTTTCTATCAACCACGAAAAAATAGCGAGTTTTAGAGAGGTTAGAAGCGTAGTGGCGCGCTCTCAAGGCGAGTTGGTTTTAGAAATAGAGCGAAACCATCAGATTTTAGAAAAACGACTGACCCCCAAAATCATAGCGGTAATAAGCGATTCTAACGATCCTAATGAAATCATCAAATACAAAGCGATAGGCATCAAGCCGGACATGCAAAAAATGGGCGTTGTTTCTTATTCTTTGTTTCAAGCGTTTGAAAAGGCTTTGAGTCGGTTTAAAGAGGGCGTTGTTTTGATTGTGGATTCTTTAAGGCGTTTGATTATGGGAAGCGCTTCAGTTAAGGAATTGAGCGGGGTGGTAGGCATTGTGGGAGCGTTAAGCCATGCGAGTAGTTTGAGCATGCTCTTGTTGTTTGGGGCGTTTTTGTCTATCAATCTAGGGATTTTAAATTTATTACCCATTCCAGCCTTAGATGGGGGGCAAATGCTAGGGGTTGTTTTTAAAAATATTTTTCATATCACTTTGCCAACACCCATACAAAATGCGTTGTGGCTAGCGGGTGTGGGGTTTTTGGTTTTTGTCATGTTTTTAGGGCTTTTCAATGATCTCACTCGTTTGCTATAAAAGGGGGAGTTGGTGCATGTATTGAGCGTGAGCGAAATCAATGCGCAAATCAAAGCCCTTTTAGAAGCGACTTTTTTGCAAGTTAGGGTTCAAGGGGAAGTGAGTAATTTGACTATCCATAAGGTGAGCGGCCATGCGTATTTTTCGCTCAAAGACAGCCAGTCGGTTATTAAATGCGTGCTGTTTAAAGGGAACGCTAACAGGCTCAAATTCGCTTTAAAAGAAGGGCAGGAAGTGGTTGTTTTTGGGGGCATTAGCGTGTATGTTCCAAGGGGGGATTATCAAATCAATTGCTTTGAAATAGAGCCTAAAGAGATAGGTTCATTAACCCTAGCTTTAGAACAATTGAAAGAAAAATTACGCCTTAAAGGCTATTTTGATAAAGAAAATAAATTGCCCAAACCGCATTTTCCTAAACGAGTGGCAGTCATCACTTCTCAAAATTCAGCCGCTTGGGCGGACATGAAAAAGATCGCTTCCAAACGATGGCCGATGTGCGAATTGGTTTGCATCAATACTCTAATGCAAGGGGAGAGCTGCGTTCAAAGCGTGGTGGAGAGCATCGCTTATGCGGATAGTTTTCATGACACAAAAAACGCTTTTGATGCGATTGTAATGGCTAGGGGTGGGGGGAGCATGGAGGATTTGTATTCTTTCAATGATGAGAAAATCGCTGATGCATTGCATTTGGCTAAAACTTTCAGCATGTCAGCTATTGGGCATGAGAGCGATTTTTTATTGAGCGATTTGGTGGCGGATTTAAGGGCTTCTACGCCTTCAAACGCGATGGAGATTTTGCTCCCTAGCAGCGATGAATGGTTGCAAAGACTTGATGGGTTTAATGTGAAATTGCACCGCTCTTTTAAAATTTTACTCCATCAAAAAAAGGCGCATTTAGAGCATTTAGCGGCTTCTTTAAAACGATTGAGTTTTGAAAACAAGCACCATTTAAACGCTTTAAAGCTAGAGAAATTAAAAATCGCTTTAGAAAATAAAACCCTAGAATTTTTACGCTTTAAAAAAACGCTTTTAGAAAAAATCTCTACTCAAACATTAACAAGCCCTTTTTTACAAACTAAAACAGAGCGCTTAAACAGGCTAGAAAACGCCCTCAAACTCGCTCATGCCAATTTGAAATTACCCCAATTCGGGGCGTTTTTGAGCAAAAATAATCAAGCGATAGAATTAGAGGCATTAAAAAGGGGCGATAAAATTGAATTGAATAATGAAAAAGCCAGAGCGAGCGCTGAAATTTTGAGCGTGGATAGGGTGTAGGGGTTTGAAAAATAATATTTAAAATAAAATAGATTTTGTTTTTAAAATTTCGTATTCACTTCTTTTGATGATCTTTTCTAAACGCAACAGCATGATGTTTGAAATCGTGTTTTTATACCCCTTGTTTTTTAAAATGCTAACAGCTTGCGGGTTATTTTTAATTTTTTCTTCTTTTTGGCACAAATAAAAAGACCAATTCAAATAATAATCCTTATTAACTTCTATAACCGCTTGCGCTGTTGTCCCGCTGCCTGCAAAAAAATCTAAAATAATAGAATCTTTAGGGGTGGAGCATAATAATAAATATTTAATCAATGCTACAGGTTTTGGCGTCTTAAAAAGCCCCTTTAAGCCTAATTTTTCTAAATCTTTTGTGCCTTGTCGGCTATAAAAATCTAACACGCTCAAACAATTATCTTGCGATTCTTTTAAGTAATATTTTTCATAAGGGCGATTATTCTTAAAAATAAGTCTATTTTGATAATATAACTCCTTAAGCTTTTCATCGCTGCTCCACCCTCTGCTTTTTAAGGGTTCTAAAAAAAGATTGATTTCTTGTATCGCTACACTGCGTGGGCTTGAAGGCGTAGATAAATCTTTAGCGAAATAAATCTCACCTTTTTCATCCACTAAATTATAATTTTTTAAAAAATTAAAATGTTCTTTTTGGGATAACTCTTTGATTTGTTCTTTTAAAACAAGTTGGGCTTGAGCTTGTCCTTTTTGTCTAAAAACATTCTTAATCGTTCGCATTAAATCTTTTAATGCTTTAGCATAAATGGGCAAAAGCGTTCGTAAGATTTTAAAACCAGGAGCGAACGCTTTATTTTTAGCGTAGCTTAAAACATATTCATGGGTGGTATTGATGTGTTTAGCGTTAGACCTTGTGGCTTGTTTAGTGATAAAAGTGCCTAAAAAATTGCGCGTTCCAAAAATCTCATTGGCAATGATTTTAACTTCAGCCATTTTATTATCATCTATAGAAATAAAAATACAACCACTTTGTTTTAACACAGCCTTTGCTAAAATCAAATGTTCTTTAATCCATTTTTCATAATTAGCATGAGCGTCTTCGTATTCAAAGTTAGAACTCTTAGTGTTATAAGGGGGGTCTATATAGATAGTTTGGATGCTTTCTTTTTCTATTCTTTTCAAACACTCCAAAGCCTCCATAATAAAAACTTTATGCAAGATGGTTTTCCCAAGAAAAATGACCAAATTTAAGATTAAAAAGGTTGATAAGCTCTTGTTCTTTTAAATCAATGGGTTTCATTTTAAAATCAAATTCTTTGATTAATTTACTAACCCCTATCGTTTGAGTTGAACGCCTGCTCTCATTATGACACTCTTTCACTTTTTGCTCTAAATACAAGCCAATTTTAGGGTGCTTTCCATAAACAATGAATAAAAGATTAGAAATATTATTCCAAACGCCCACGGCTAAAGTCGTTTTAATGTCGCAAAAAACTTTGGCTTTTTCTAAAGTGGTGTCATTAAAAGTTGCACTCCAAGTCTTACTCTGGAAAGATACTTGTTTGATTTCTAAAAATTCATCGCTTGAACTTCTTTTGGCATCAAGACCATGCTTTTGAATATTGATAAGCTCATAATCTAAATATAGAGCCACCATGCTGTCTCTCAATTCATTCAAAAAATGAATCGTTGTCATGTTTATTGTATTTATTTTGAATTTCTTCAATCGGCTTTAATGCCTGATAGCTTTCTGTAATGAAGTCTCTATTAATGGGCTCAAAGTGCCCTTTATTAAAAAATCCCAAAGATTGATTTAAAAATCGCATACCTAACCCTTTGATTAAACTCTGTCAATATTATTTTAGTGAAAATATATGATTCATTAGCAATACTTTTAAGCAGAATATAAATTTGCATTTCATTTTTATCATAAGCTTGTTTAAACACCAGCCATTATCAAAAAGTTTTGTATTATAATTTGATTGATTCCTAATTGATTAAGGTGTTTGATTGGGTTTAGCGGATATTATTTTAGAGCGTTTTAAAGATTTTATGAGAGGACAACCTGAGCCTTACAAGTTTTTACAGGTTTTTTATGTGCAAGAAAAAGAACGCTTTTTAAACCATAAAATGAACGATTATATCAAGCAAAATAAAAGCAAAGAAGAGGCTAGCATTTTGGCCAGACAAGGCTTTGTCAGCACCATAGGAAGGGTGTTAGAAAAAATCGTAGAACTTTTATTAAAAGATTTTTGTGTTAAAAACAATGTCAAAATGACGAACGATAAAATCTTAAGGGCTAAGTGCATTAATGGCGAGCTGGATAAAGTCAAACGGGCTTTATTGGTGCATTTTTGGAGAATATAGCGTCTTACCTGATGGAGATATAATTCTTTATCAAACCAACAAGGATAATGTCAAAATCCTAGCGATTTTATCGGTAAAAAATTCGTTCAGAGAGCGTTTCACAGAAACGCCTTATTGGAAATTAAAGCTTTTGCAATCGCCTATAACTTCTCACATTAAAGTTTTCATGATAACACCGGATAACGATGATGAAATCAGCTTTAAAGACAAGCCTAAGAAAGCCAGGATTGTTATGGAGCATGAATGAGATGGCCTTTATTTAGCCAAAAGCCATTTTGATCAAAGCTCTAAAATTAAGGGTATAGAAAATTTATTAGAAGATTTAAAAAGGCTTTTATGAAACCTTATTTCAGTTTGGAAAAATTGGATTTATACCATGGCGATGCGAGCGTTTTAGAGACTTTTGAAAAAGGTTTTTATGATTTGTGCGTTACTTCACCGCCCTATAATTTGAGTATTGAATACCAAGGGAGTGATGATTTTAGGGCTTATGATGATTATTTGAATTGGTGTAAAAATTGGCTTAAAAATTGTTATTTTTGGGGTAAGGAACAGGCGAGATTGTGCTTGAATGTCCCTTTAGATACGAATAAACATGGCAAGCAAAGTTTGGGGGCAGATATTATTGCCATAGCTAAAGAATGCGGTTGGAAATACCAAAATACGATCATTTGGAATGAAAGCAATATTTCAAGACGCACCGCTTGGGGGAGTTGGCTGCAAGCTAGCGTGCCTTATGCGATCGCTCCTGTGGAGTTGATCGTTGTTTTTTATAAAAACGAATATAAACGAAAAAAACAAACTTCTACGATGAGTAAAGAGGAATTTTTACTCTACACGAACGGGCTTTGGAATTTTAGCGGTGAATCCAAAAAGCGCTTAAAGCACCCAGCCCCATTCCCAAGGGAATTACCCAGGCGTTGCATCCAATTGTTTTCTTTTTTGGAAGACACGATTTTTGATCCTTTTAGCGGATCTGGCACGACTATTTTAGAGGCCAACGCTTTAGGGCGTTTTAGCGTGGGTTTAGAGATTGAAAAAGAATATTGTGAGTTGTCTAAAAAGCGTATTTTGGAGAGTTTGTCGTTAGTGTGAGCGTTTTAAAAACCTTTGAGGGTTAAAATAGTGTAAAATAGTAAAGATTTTAAAACTCAAAAAGGATTGATAATGAATTTATTTGAAAAAATGACTGACCAATTGCATGAGGCTTTAGACAGCGCGCTCGCTTTAGCTTTACACCATAAAAACGCTGAAGTAACGCCCATGCACATGCTTTTTGCCATGCTCAATAATTCCCAAGGCATCCTCATTCAAGCCTTACAAAAAATGCCTGTGGATATTGAAGCTTTAAAACTTAGCGTTCAAAGCGAGTTGAATAAGCTCGCTAAAGTTTCACAAATCAGCAAGCAAAATATCCAATTAAACCAAGCTCTAATCCAAAGTTTAGAAAACGCTCAAGGCTTGATGGCTAAAACGGGCGATTCTTTCATCGCTACCGATGTGTATCTTTTGGCGAACATGAGCCTTTTTGAAAGCGTTTTAAAGCCTTATTTAGACACTAAGGAATTGCAAAAAACTTTAGAATCTTTAAGAAAAGGCAGGACTATTCAGGATAAAAACGATGATTCTAATTTGGAAAGTTTGGAAAAATTTGGCATTGATTTGACGCAAAAAGCCTTAGACAATAAGCTGGATCCGGTAATCGGAAGAGATGAAGAAATCATTCGCATGATGCAAATTTTGATAAGAAAAACAAAAAATAACCCTATTTTATTGGGTGAGCCTGGAGTGGGGAAAACGGCGGTTGTGGAAGGGTTAGCCCAACGCATTGTGAATAAAGAAGTGCCTAAAACGCTTTTAAACAAACGAGTTATCGCTTTAGACTTAAGCTTATTGGTGGCTGGGGCGAAATACAGAGGCGAGTTTGAAGAGCGCCTGAAAAAGGTGATTGAAGAAGTTAAAAAAAGTGCGAATGTGATTTTATTCATTGATGAAATCCACACGATCGTAGGGGCTGGGGCTAGTGAGGGGGGCATGGATGCGGCTAATATTTTAAAACCCGCACTCGCTAGGGGGGAATTGCACACGATTGGAGCGACCACTCTAAAAGAATACCGCAAGTATTTTGAAAAAGACATGGCATTGCAAAGGCGTTTCCAACCCATTTTACTCAATGAGCCTAGCATCAATGAAGCTTTACAGATTTTAAGGGGGCTAAAAGAAACTTTAGAAACGCACCATAATATCACCATCAATGACTCTGCGCTCATAGCGAGCGCTAAACTCTCTAGCCGTTATATCACCGATAGGTTTTTACCCGATAAAGCGATTGATTTGATTGATGAGGGGGCGGCCCAATTAAAAATGCAAATGGAATCTGAGCCGGCCAAACTCTCTAGCGTTAAACGCTCCATCCAAAGACTGGAAATGGAAAAACAAGCCCTTGAGATGGAAAAAAAAGAGAGCAATCATAAACGCATGCAAGAAATCCTTAAAGAATTGAGCGATTTGAAAGAAGAAAAAATCCAATTAGAAGCGCAATTTGAAAACGAAAAAGAAGTGTTCAAAGAAATTTCACGCTTGAAAATGGAAATGGAAAGCTTGAAAAAAGAGGCTGAGAGGTTTAAACGCAATGGGGATTACCAGCAAGCGGGTGAAATTGAATACTCTAAAATCCCTGAAAATAAAAAGAAAGAAGAAGAATTGCAGCACAAATGGGAAGCGATGCAACAAAATGGGGCGTTATTACAAAACGCTTTAACCGAAAACAATATCGCTGAGATCGTGAGCCAATGGACGCATATCCCAGTCCAAAAAATGCTCCAAAGCGAAAAAAATAGGGTTTTAAACATTGAAAGCGAATTGCAAAAAAGAGTGGTGGGGCAAGAAAAAGCGATCAAAGCGATCGCTAAAGCGATTAAAAGGAATAAGGCCGGGCTTAGCGATAGCAATAAACCCATAGGGAGTTTTCTTTTTTTAGGGCCAACAGGCGTGGGAAAAACTGAGAGCGCTAAAGCTTTGGCGCAATTCTTGTTTGATAGCGATAAAAATCTTATAAGAATTGACATGAGCGAATATTTGGAAAAGCATGCCATAAGCCGTCTTATTGGGGCTGCTCCTGGGTATGTGGGCTATGAAGAAGGCGGGCAATTGACCGAAGCGGTGCGCAGAAAACCTTATAGCGTGGTGTTATTAGATGAAGTGGAAAAAGCCCATCCGGATGTGTTTAACCTCTTGTTACAGGTTTTAGATGAGGGGCATTTAACCGATAGTAAGGGCGTGAGGGTGGATTTCAAAAACACGATTTTGATTTTAACCAGCAATGTGGCTAGCGGCGCGCTTTTAGAAGAGGATTTGAGTGAAGCCGATAAGCAAAAAGCGATTAAAGAGAGCTTGAGGCAATTCTTCAAGCCGGAATTTTTAAACCGCTTAGATGAAATCATCTCCTTTAACGCCCTAGATAGTCATGCTATCATTAATATCGTGGGGATACTCTTTGAAAACATTCAAAAAAAAGCGCTTGAAAGAGGCATTAATATAACTTTAGACGAAGAGGCAAAAGAATTGATCGCTGAAGTGGGATTTGACAGATTTTATGGCGCTAGACCATTAAAGCGCGCGCTCTATGAAATGGTAGAAGACAAGCTCGCTGAACTCATTTTAGAGGATAAAGTTAAAGAGAATGACAGCGTGGCGTTTGTGGTAGAAAATAACGAAATTGTGCCTAAGATTAAGTGAGCTTTTGTTATCCTAAAAAAGACAAGAAATGGTTATTTTTAAAAAAGGATTGAATGATGTTTGATAACACGCTTGTTAATCTCTTTGACACAGCGCCTCTTTTAACTTCGCTTTTAGCCGGGATTTTAACTTTTTTAAGCCCTTGCGTGTTGCCTTTAATCCCAGCGTATATGTCTTATATTTCTCAAATTTCTTTAGAAGATATTAAAGATGGTAAGGCTAAAAGGGTTTCGGTTTTTTTAAAATCCTTGATGTTTGTGGTAGGGTTTTCGCTCGTGTTTTTGGGCGTGGGCATGTCTATGGCCAAGCTTATCCATAGCTTTTCGTTTTCCTGGGTGAATTATATCGCTGGGGGGATTGTGATCCTTTTTGGTTTGCATTTTTTAGGCGTGTTTCGTTTTTCATTTTTGTATAAGACTCAAAGCGTTGGTTTAGCGAGCAAATCTAATAGCATGCAGCGCTTTTACCCCTTTCTTTTGGGCATGAGTTTCGCTTTAGGTTGGACGCCATGCATCGGGCCGATATTCACTTCTATAGTGATCATGAGCGCGAGTAAGGACGCTTACGGCTTAATGCTTATGGTGGTGTTTGTAATGGGCTTGGCGATCCCTTTTTTATTGGTGGCTTTAATGCTAGAAAGAGCGCTTTTGTTTTTAAAATCCTTAAAGAAATATAACCGTGCGATTGAAATTGTTTCAGGGTTGGTGCTTATTTTAATGGGAATACTGATCATGACAAATTCTTTAGAAAGCCTGACTAACTTTTTACAAAAATAGGAGGGTTTGATGCTGTTAAAAAACGCTTCGTTTTATGATGATGAAGTTTTAAAAAGAGCGGATATTCGCTTAAAAGATTCCCTCATTACAGAGATTGAAGAAAACTTAAGCCCTACTAATAATGAAGAAGTGATTGAGTGCGGCAATTTATTCGTGCTGCCAAGCTTCATTGATTTGAGCGTTACTGATTTAGAGGGTTATGAAAATTTAAAACAGAAGGCTTTTAAAGGGGGGGTGGGGCTGCTCAATGTTTTTGATTGCGACAAAAGCGGCATTAAAAATATTATGGCAATTAAAAACAACCAACTAGCCGACATCGCTACGCTTAAAAATAAAGGGGGGGAAATTTTAATCGCGCCATCTGACGCCTTTTTAGAACTCATCAGCCACTATGCCAAATCCTACAACTTGCCTCTTTTAGTCTCTTTAGAAAATTCTTTTGAAGCCCTAAATAGTGGGGAATTAGCCTATGAATTGGGGCAAAATTTTGTGGAAAATGCGTTTGAAAACACACACTTGGTGCGTTTTATGGAAGTTTCTAGAGCGTTACAAATCCCCATGCTTTTAGATAAAGTGAGTAGCATTGCCACGCTCAAACTCATCAAAGCCTTTAACAATTTAGGAGCGCGTTTGCAAGCCCAAACGCCCTTAAGCCATTTAATCTTAGATGAAAGCGTGTATGAAGATTATGAGCCACGATTTAAAATCGCTCCTCCTTTAAGGGATAAAGAAAGCCAAAACGCCCTAAAAGAAGCCCTAAAAAATAACGAAATCGCCATGCTCACAAGCCTTCATGTTTTTAAAAATTCTAACGCAGAGCTTTTTGAAGAAAGCGCTTTTGGGTGTGAGAGCATAGAGAACGCTTTTAGCGTGGCTTATACTTTTTTAGTCCAAAAAAAGGTTATTAGCCTCCAACAACTCATTAAAGTCATGGCGACTAATCAAGCGAGGTTTTTAAAACTCAATGCAGGCGAGGTTAAAGAAAATCAATTAGCCAATTTGATGATTGTAGATTTAAACGCTCAAACAAGAGTGAGTAATCAAAATTCGCCCTTTTATGGTTTAGAATTATACGGCGAAGTTCAAAGAATGATTTTAAAAGGGCAAACCACATTTATTAAGGAGAATGCATGCAAATCATAGGAGCGTCTTTAGTTTTTTTATGCAATGAAAAGTGCGAAGTGTTAGAAGATTATGGCGTAGTCTTTGATGAAAAGATTGTTGAAGCGGGTGATTATCAAAGTTTAACGCTTAAATACCCCCACTTAAAGGCGCAGTTTTTTGAAAATTCTGTTCTGTTGCCCGCTTTTATCAACGCGCACACCCATTTTGAATTTTCCAACAACAAGGCGAGTTTTGATTACGGGAGTTTTTCTGGCTGGTTAGGGAGCGTGTTAAACAATGGGGGGGCGATTTTAGAAAATTGCCAAGGGGCTATTCAAAACGCCATCGCTATGCAATTAAAAAGTGGGGTGGGGAGCGTGGGAGCGATTTCTAACCACTTGATAGAAGTTAATTTGTTAAAAGAAAGCCCTTTGAACGCTGTCGTGTTTTTAGAGTTTTTAGGGAGTAGCTATTCTTTAGAAAAACTAAAAGCGTTTGAGGCAAAATTTAAAGAGCTAAAAGATTTAGAAGACAAAAAGCTTAAAGCCGCTCTCGCTGTGCATGCCCCTTATTCGGTCCAAAAAGACATGGCTTTGAGCGTGATCCAATTAGCCAAAGATTCACAAAGCCTGCTTTCTACGCATTTTTTAGAATCGTTTGAAGAATTAGAATGGGTAGAAAACTCTAAAGGGTGGTTTGAAAATTTTTACCAGCATTTTTTAAAGGAGTCTCATTTTAAATCGCTCTATAAGGGCACGAACGATTACATTGACATGTTTAAAGACACGCACACTTTATTCGTGCATAACCAGTTCGCTTCTTTGGAAGCGTTAAAAAGGATTAAATCTCAAGTCAAAAACGCTTTTTTAATCACATGCCCCTTTTCTAACCGCCTATTGAGCGGGAAAGCGTTGGATTTAGAAAGAACCAAAGAGGCCGGTTTGAGCGTGAGCGTGGCCACTGATGGCTTGAGTTCTAACATTTCGCTGAGCCTTTTAGACGAATTAAGGGCGTTTTTGCTCACCCATAACATGCCGTTATTAAAATTAGCTAAGATCGCTCTTTTAGGAGCGACTAGGCATGGGGCTAAAGCTTTAGCTTTAAATAATGGCGAGATAGAAGCCAACAAGAGGGCGGATTTGAGCGTGTTTGGTTTTAATGAAAAATTCATTAAAGAGCAAGCGGTTTTGCAATTTTTATTGCATGCTAAAGAAGTGGAGCGCTTGTTTTTAGGGGGGAAAAGGGTGATCTAATTTGTTTTAAAGACAGAATGCGTTAAAATGAGAAATCCAAATCAATTAAGGAAAGAGTCAATGAAATTAGTTTTAGCCAAGAATACAAGAAAATCAGACGCTAAGAGCGTGGAATTAGAGGATTTGTATCGCAAATTCAGTGAAGACAAGCGTTCTATTTTCTATTTTGCCCCCACAAACGCCCACAAAGACATGCTCAAGGCGGTGGATTTTTTCAAAGAAAAAGGCCATACGGCTTATTTAGATGAGGTGAGGGTCAGCAGCGATGAAAAAGATTTTCTTTATGAATTGCACATTATTTAAAGGCTTGTATTGAAAGTTTATATTGAAACCATGGGTTGTGCCATGAATTCTAGGGATAGCGAGCATTTATTGAGCGAGCTGTCCAAACTAGACTATAAAGAGACTAGCGACCCTAAAGTAGCGGATTTGATTTTAATCAACACTTGTAGCGTGCGCGAAAAGCCTGAACGGAAATTGTTTTCAGAAATCGGTCAATTCGCTAAAATCAAAAAACCCAACGCCAAAATCGGGGTTTGCGGGTGCACTGCAAGCCACATGGGAGCGGATATTTTGAAAAAAGCCCCGAGCGTGAGCTTTGTGTTAGGGGCTAGGAATGTGTCTAAAATCTCTCAAGTGATCCATAAAGAAAAAGCGGTTGAAGTGGCGATTGATTATGATGAAAGCGCGTATGCGTTTGAATTTTTTGAAAAAAAGGCTCAAATCAGATCGTTGCTAAATATCTCTATAGGGTGTGATAAGAAATGCGCTTATTGCATCGTCCCGCACACTAGGGGGAAAGAAATTTCTATCCCTATGGATTTGATTTTAAAAGAAGCTGAGAAATTAGCGAATAACGGCACTAAAGAGCTCATGCTTTTAGGGCAGAATGTGAATAATTATGGTGCGCGTTTCAGCAGCGAGCATGTGAAAGTGGATTTTAGCGATTTGTTGGATAAATTGAGCGAAATTCAAGGCATTGAAAGGATACGATTCACTTCGCCTCACCCCTTGCACATGAACGATGGATTTTTAGAGCGCTTTGCCAAAAACCCTAAAGTGTGCAAGAGTATCCACATGCCCTTACAGAGCGGATCTAGTGCGGTGTTAAAGATGATGCGAAGAGGTTATAGTAAAGAGTGGTTTTTAAATAGGGTGGAGAGGTTAAAAGCTTTAGTGCCTGAAGTGGGCATTAGCACGGATATTATCGTAGGCTTTCCTAATGAGAGCGATAAGGATTTTGAAGACACAATGGAGGTTCTAGAAAAAGTGCGCTTTGACACGCTCTATAGTTTCATTTATTCCCCACGCCCTTTCACTGAAGCGGGAGCTTGGAAGGAGAGAGTGCCGTTAGAAGTTTCATCTTCAAGGTTGGAGAGGTTGCAAAACAGGCACAAAGAAATTTTAGAAGAAAAAGCCAAGCTAGAAGTGGGCAAAACGCATGTGGTGTTGGTGGAAAATAGGCGTGAAATGGATAATCAAATCGTGGGTTTTGAAGGGCGTAGCGATACGGGGAAATTCATTGAAGTAGCGTGTAAAGAAAAAAGAAATCCGGGCGAGCTTGTAAAAGTGGAAATCATTTCTCACTCCAAAGGGCGCTTGATAGCGACCACCAAAGGCAACTAATAAAAATAACCAATGAAAAAGCGGGTTTAAATGCGAGAATTGAGCTTAAAATTTTTCAGGAAAAATATCGTTTTAAAGGTTGTCCCACGCTTGGCGTTTGGAGTCCTTTGGTTGCTGCATAAAACTTGTAAAAACCGCTATTTCTTAGCTCAAAATTTAAAAGAAAAACCCTTTATTGTAAGCTGTTGGCATGGGGAGCTTGGCATGATCGGGTTTGCGTATTTAAGGCTTGAAAAACCTTCTGTTTATGTGATCGCAAGCCAGCATTTTGACGGCTCTATTGCGGCGGGTTTGTTTGAAAGCTTTGGTTTTAAAAACATTAGAGGTTCTAGCAAAAAAGGGGGGGTTAAGGTTTTGATAGAGGGGCTTAAACGATTGAAAGAAGGTTGCGATGTCGCTATCACTCCTGATGGCCCCAAAGGCCCACGACACAGCATAGCGGATGGGGTGATCGCTTTAGCTCAAAAATCAGGCGTGGGGATTAGCGCTTGTCGGGTGGTTTGTAAAAACGCATGGCGGTTGAACACTTGGGATCAATTTGAAATCCCTAAGCCTTTTAGCGAAGTGTATTATTACATGCTAGAATCGGTAATCATCCCTAAAGAATGGGAGCTTTCAAAGGCTAAAGAATATTTAAAGACGCGCATGGATTCTGTTGGGTTTGAAGAATCTCAAAGGGGTTTGGGTGCTTAAAGGGTTAAAAAAAGCGTTTAAAGAGAGGTTTTGCTCTCAAGTGTATATCTCTTTTAATGTGGATCACAATCTTTTATCCACTCAAGTCATAAGGATCAAAAACGATCGCATTAAAGAGAAATTTTTTAAAACTTTTGAGACTAAAGTGGAGACTAAAAATGGTGAAGTCCCTATTCAAGCCTTAAAAATCGCCAGAACTTATAGCCAAAAATACCCCTACACTTATTTCAGCGCGATGAGTAAAGCTAAAGAGGTTTTATGCGAAAAGCAGGCGTTTGAACAAATCAAACAAGAAAATCAAGATTATCATGCTTGTGAAGTCAATCAAAAGTATTGCGTTTATGTGGAATCTAAGGATTTTTTAAAGGATTTCAAGCGTTTTAAAATCCAGGATGTGGATTTTTTGTTTTCGCCTTTTAGCCTTATTTATGATTTTGTGCGCGATCATTTAGAAAATAAGCCGTTGTTGTATTTGCTTTTGGAGCGTTCAAGATTTTATTTTTTGATTGCGGATAAAAAAGAGATTTTTTTAGCCAAATCCGTGTTTTTAGAAGAACAACCTGAAGAGTTTATAGAGAGCAAGGAAGAGGATTCTATGGAAATGGATAATGAGGCTGTGAATTTGTTTTTGAGTGAAATCCAAGAAGATATTGACAGCCTTGAGAAAGCGATAGGCCTAGACAGCAGTAAAGATAATAGCGAAAAAAATGAGGACGCTTATAGTTTGATTGAAGGCATGACGAATATCCCTTTGATTGCAAACGCCTTGCAAGAGGGATTACGTGGCGTCTATCATTCTAGAGAGATAGACTTTGTAGAAAAAGTGGTTGTTTTAGACAGCTGTCAAATCCACCACAAAGCGTTAATGCATTTGCAAGAAACTTTGATGATAGAAGTGGATAGGCTTGATTTTTCTTTAGTGGAGCGCTTGAACATTTTAGCGCGCATGGAGAATGAAAAGCATGCGTTTTAGTTACATTGAGCCAAGAGCGAAATACCTTATCAGCAAGCTTTCTAAAATTTGGGTTTTTTACATTTTTTTATCTTTTGTGGTAATAGGGGGGTTAGTGTGGTTTATGCACAACGCCATTAAAAGCACTCAAGACAACGCGTCCAGTTTGACGATCCAAGAAAGGCTCTATCGCCATGAAATCAGCCGCTTGCAGGTTAAGACTGATGAAACCTTAAAACTCATTAAAGAAGCCAAAAAGCGTTTGAATTACAACGATGATATACGAGATGTTTTGCAAGGGCTTTTGAATATTGTGCCGGATTCCATCACTATTAATAGCATTGAAATAGACCAGCAAAGCGTGGTGGTTAGTGGTAAAACCCCTTCTAAAGAAGCCTTTTATTTTTTGTTTCAAAACAAATTAAACCCCATGTTTGATTATTCTAGGGCGGAATTTTTCCCTTTAAGCGATGGGTGGTTTAATTTTGTCTCCACCAACTTTTCTAATTCCTTACTGATAAAAAACCCGGAGTCTATTAAATGAAACCATTGCATTTTTCACACCTGGACAGAGAACAATCAGGCGATGTAGGGTTTATCATTAAAAACCTTGTTTTTTTAGGGGTTTTTTCCTTATTGGGTTGGCTCAATACCGAGTATTTTCTATGGCCTAGCATGCTGGAATTAAAAAAAATCCTTTTAGAAGAAAATCGTAAAAAAAGCGTTTTAGAATACGCGCAAAGGCATTTTGAAACAGCCCTAACAAACTATCGTAATCAAAAAGAAACCAGCGAATCCTTGTTAAAGATTTTTAATGATGAAGAGTCCAGGCGGATCTTAGAAAAGATTTTAAAAAAATGTTTTGATGCTTATAAAATCAAACCCTTGCTCTCTCAAAACCCCCTTCAAAAAACCCAGTTTTTTATCATGGCCAGAGCGAGCGAATTAGAAAAGACCTATCTTTTTTTCACCTTAATCAACAAGTATTTACCGAGCGCTCAAAGCCAATTGCCCTTAAAAATTTCTAAAGATGATGAAGGGCTGTTGGTGCAATTTAGCGTGAGTATTGATCTCCAATAGGATAGGGGTAGTTTAATGCAAGATTTTGATTTCAGTTTTAATCCTAAGGCATGCGAGGGTTGTGGGGCAAAGTGTTGCGTGGGGGAAAGCGGGTATATTTTTTTGAATATCCAAGAAATGCAACAAATTAGCGCTTTTTTAAAATTGGAATTAGAAGAATTCAGTCAAAAATACGTTAAAAAGGTGGGGTATAAGTTCTCTTTACTAGAAAAAGACGCTAAAGAGTTGGGTTTGGCGTGCGTGTTTTTGGATTTGGAGACGAAAAAATGCCAGATTTATAGCGTGCGCCCTAAGCAATGCCAAACTTTTCCTTTTTGGGAGAGCGTGAAAACTTTCTCTAAAGAGCAAAAAGAAGCTTTTTGTCAAAGCTGTCCGGGCATCACACAAAAAACCAAAGAAACTAAAGTGCGCTAAAATTCACTTTAGTTACACAAAAAAGGAAATAAAATAATGAATATTCAAACAAAGAAAAGATTTTTAGCAAATTTATTGCTTTTTAGCTTGTTTTGCCTTAAGGCTGAAACCCTTTCAGAAGATCATCAAATCCTGTTGAGTTCAGACGCTTTTCATAGAGGGGATTTTGCTGCCGCTCAAAAAGGGTATATGAATCTTTACAAGCAAACCAATAAGGTGGTGTATGCTAAAGAAGCGGCCATTTCAGCGGCGAGTTTAGGGGATATTAAAACCGCTATGCATTTAGCCATGCTCTATCAAAAAATCACCAATAATCGTAACGATGTTTCTATCAATAAGATTTTAGTGGATGGCTATGCGCAAATGGGGCAGATTGATAAGGCGATTGAATTGCTGCACAAAATCCGTAAAGAAGAAAAGACCATAGCCACAGACAATGTGTTAGGGACTTTGTATTTGACTCAAAAGCGTTTGGATAAGGCTTTCCCGTTGTTGAATAAGTTTTATAACCAAGTGCATGATGAAGACAGCCTAGAAAAACTCATTACGATCTATTTTTTGCAAAACCGCAAAAAAGAGGGCTTGGATTTGTTGCAATCTCATATAGACAGGTATGGTTGCTCAGAGCAATTGTGCCAAAAAGCGCTCAACACTTTTACGCAATTTAACGAGCTTGATTTGGCTAAAACGACTTTCGCTCGTTTGTATGAAAAAAACCCTATTGTTCAAAACGCCCAATTTTACATAGGGGTATTAATCTTGTTAAAAGAGTTTGATAAGGCCCAGAAAATCGCAGAATTATTCCCTTTTGACAGGCGTTTGTTGTTGGATTTATACACTGCACAAAAGAAATTCGCTCAAGCTTCCAAACAGGCTTCTTTGATCTATCAAGAAAAAAAAGACCCTAAATTCTTAGGATTAGAGGCCATTTATCATTATGAAAGCTTGAGCGCGAAAAATAAAAAACTCACCAAAGAAGAGATGTTGCCTATCATTCAAAAATTAGAGCAGGCCACCAAAGAGCGCCAGCAAATACTCGCTAAAACCAAAGATAAAGAAGACGCACAAGACGCTTTCTTTTATAATTTTTTAGGGTATTCCTTAATAGATTATGACATGGATATTAAAAGGGGCATGGATTTTGTGAGGAAAGCCTTAGCGTTGGATTCTGGATCAGTGCTTTATTTGGATTCTTTAGCATGGGGTTATTACAAATTGGGGAATTGTTTGGAGGCTAAAAAAATCTTTTCTAGCATCGCTAAAGAGTCTATCCAAGCCGAACCCGAATTAAAAGAGCACAATAAGATCATTCAAGAATGCAAGAAATAGGGATTTTAGAAAATTTACAAAAAAGCTTGGCCTTAAAAGAGGGCATGCTTTCTTATGAAATGTTAGGTAAAAGCCTGTCGTATAACCCTTACTTGCCTAGAGTCATTCCTCAAACTAAAGATTGCGTTTTTGTAACCCCTGATGAGGTTTTAGGAAAGCTTTTGAAAGAAAACACCCACGCCGATTGCGTCATTGTCAATTTCAAAGGATTATACGAAATAGGCGCACCAAGCGTGTTTGATTTAGAAATCTTAGGGTTGTTGCGCCGGCATGCGAGCTCTTTGATAGTCCATCAGGATCTTTTTATCAGCCATTACCAGCTTTTAGAATCGCTTGTTCAAGGCTCTGATGGGGTCATTTTAGATGAAGAGCTTTTAAAAGAAGATTTAAAGGGCATGGTAGAATTTTCTTGGCGTTTGGGCTTGAGTGTGTTTGTAGAAACCCACAAACAAGACTACACTCATTTAAAAGATTTAGGGGTTTTAGGCGTGCTAGAAATTAGCCCCCATTCTTATAATCAAAAAAAAATAGTCTTTTTAGATTGAATTTTAAGCTAATTTTGAGTAAAAATCGTATTCAAACTTTTTAAAAGGAGTTAGTCATGTCATTATTGGTGAATGATGAATGCATTGCGTGCGATGCTTGCAGAGAAGAATGCCCTAGTGAGGCGATTGAAGAGGGCGATCCCATTTATAATATTGATCCAGACAGATGCACGGAGTGTTACGGGTATGATGATGATGAGCCTCGTTGCGTGAGCGTATGCCCTGTAGATGCGATTTTACCGGATCCTAACAATGCTGAGAGCAAAGAGGAATTGAAATACAAATACGAAAGCTTAAAAGAGCAAGATTAAAGGCTAGCAATGGCTAAAATCACAACCGTGATTGATATAGGCTCTAATTCAGTGCGTTTGGCTGTCTTTAAAAAGACGAGCCAGTTTGGGTTTTACTTGCTTTTTGAGACTAAGTCTAAGGTTAGGATTTCAGAGGGCTGTTATGCGTTTAGTGGAATCTTACAAGAAATCCCCATGCAAAGAGCCGTTAAAGCCTTGAGCGAATTTAAAGAAATCGCCCTCAAATACAAAAGTAAAAAAATCTTGTGTGTGGCGACCTCAGCGGTGCGCGATGCCCCTAACAGATTAGAGTTTGTAGCGAGGGTGAAAAAGGCTTGCGGTTTGCAAATCAAAATCATTGATGGGCAAAAAGAAGCGCTCTATGGCGGGATTGCGTGCGCGAATTTGTTGCATAAAAATTCAGGGATCACGATAGATATTGGAGGGGGTAGCACCGAGTGTGCGTTGATTGAAAAAGGCAAGATTAAGGATCTCATCTCGCTTGATGTTGGCACGATTCGCATTAAAGAAATGTTTTTAGACAAAGACTTAGAGGTCAAACTGGCTAAAGCCTTTATCCAAAAAGAGGTCTCTAAACTGCCCTTTAAGCATAAAAACGCCTTTGGGGTGGGGGGGACGATCAGAGCGTTGAGTAAGATACTCATGAAACGCTTTGATTACCCTATTGATTCTTTGCATGGTTATGAAATAGATGCGCATAAAAATTTAGCGTTCATTGAAAAAATCGTCATGCTCAAAGAAGATCAATTACGGCTTTTGGGGGTGAATGAAGAGCGTTTGGATAGCATCAGGAGCGGGGCGTTGATTCTATCAGTCGTTTTGGAGCATTTAAAAACTTCTTTGATGATCACTAGCGGCGTAGGGGTGAGAGAAGGCGTGTTTTTAAGCGATTTATTGCGCCACCATTACCATAAATTCCCCCCCAATATCAACCCCTCTCTCATCTCTTTAAAAGATCGCTTTTTGCCCCATGAAAAGCACAGCCAAAAGGTCAAAAAAGAATGCGTGAAATTGTTTGAAGCCTTATCGCCTTTGCATAAAATAGATGAAAAATACCTTTTCCATTTAAAGATTGCGGGGGAATTAGCGAGCATGGGTAAGATTTTAAGCGTCTATTTAGCCCACAAGCACAGCGCGTATTTTATTTTAAACGCTTTGAGTTATGGCTTTAGCCACCAGGATAGAGCGATCATTTGCTTATTAGCCCAATTCAGCCATAAAAAAATCCCTAAAGACAACGCTATCGCCCACATGAGCGCGATGATGCCAAGCCTTTTGACCTTACAATGGCTGAGTTTTATCCTTTCTTTAGCCGAAAATTTGTGCCTAACAGACAGCCATCATTTAAAATACACGCTAGAAAAAAAACAAGCTTGTGATCCATTCTAATGACACGCTTTACTTGGCTAAAGAAATGCTCCCCAAACTCGTTAAGCCCATTCCTTTGACGATAGAGTTTGCTTGAAAATAGCGATTGTCAGGCTTTCAGCGCTTGGGGATATTATCGTGAGCGCGGTGTTTTTGGCGGCTATCAAAGAGTGTCTGCCTAACGCCCAAATAGAATGGTTCGTGGATGAAAGATTTAGTGCGATTTTAGAGCATTCCCCCTATATTGATAAATTACACCCCATCGCTTTAAAAAGCGCGCTTAAAACCTTGAACCCTTTGAAGATTTTCAAACTTTTTAAATCTTTAAGGGCTTATGAATACGATATAATCATTGACATGCAAGGCCTAGTCAAATCCGCTCTCATCACGCAAATGTTGAAAGCCCCTAAAAAAGTCGGCTTTGATTACGCTTCGGCTAGGGAGGGTTTGAGCGCGTTTTTTTACTCGCAAAAAGTTTCTATCGCTTATGATGAGCCCATTTTAAAGCGTAATTTCATGCTCCTATCCCATGCCCTAAACTTGCCTAAAAACGAAATTTCAGAGAGCTTAAGCTCTAGGGCTAAAGTGTTTTCTTACCAAGATTCTCCAAAAATCAATGCGTTAAATTTGAATGAAAATAAACCAAAAATCCTTTTTGTTTTAGAAACTTCTAAAATCAATAAAACTTACCCCACAGAGCGTTTTAAAGAGCTAGCGTTAGCGTTAGAAAATTTTCAAATTTGCTTGTTATGGCATGCTGATGAAAAGAAAGCCACTACGCTTTATCACGCTTTAAAACACCAACGCGATGTGTTATTGCTCCCTAAACTCACTTTAAACGAGGTTAAGGCGTTACTCTTTAAAATGGACGTGATTATTGGGGGCGATACGGGTATCACGCATTTAGCATGGGCGTTGCAAAAAGCCAGCATCACCCTTTATGGCAACACGCCCATGGAGCGTTTTAAATTAGAAAGCCCGATCAATGTTTCGCTCACCGGCAATTCAAACGCCAGCTATCATAAAAAGGATTTTTCTATCCAAAACATAGATCCTAAAAAAATTAAAGAATGCGTTTTAAACATTTTAAAGGAAAAAGAATGACTTACAAAGAACGACTCATACACGAAAAAATATTGAAACAAGACGACAAGGGTTTTAAAACAGAACTGCGCATTTTGAGCATTTTTATCGTGGAATCTTTAGTGAATATTTTGGGGTTTATGTTGGCTAAAATGCCCCATTCGTGGTTTTTAAGGTGCATTAAAGCTGTGGCGTGGCTCATGAAAACTTTTGATAAGCGCCGTTATTTTGACGCTAAAGCCAATTTGGATTTTGTGTTTGGGGATTCTAAAAGCGAAGAAGAGAAAAAAAGGATTATTAAAAAGGGTTATGAAAATTTTGCTTTCATTATTTTAGAAACCATTAGAGTGATCTTTATCCCTAAAGATGAATACGACGCTCGTTTCACGCTCATCAATGAAGAAAATGTGTGGAAGTCTTTAAACAAGGAAGGCCAAGCGATCACTTTATGCATGCATTTTGGCTATTGGGAAGCGGTAGGCACGACTTTAGCGCAATATTATAAGGATTATGGTAGGGGGTGCTTGGGGCGTTTGACTAAATTCGCCCCCATCAACCACATGATCATGAGCAGGCGAGAAGCGTTTGGGGTGCGTTTTGTCAATAAAGTGGGAGCGATGAAAGAACTCATTAAAATGTATAATCAAGGCAACGGCCTTGTGGGGATTTTAGTGGATCAAAATGTCGTGCCTAAAGATGGGGTGGTGGTGAAATTTTTCAATAAAGACGCTACGCACACCACGATCGCTTCTATTTTATCGCGCCGTTACAATATAGACATCCAGCCGGTATTCATTGATTTTAATGACGATTATTCGCATTATACAGCGACTTATTACGAAAGTATCCGCTCTAAAATCACCGATAACGCTGAGAACGATATTTTAGAATGCACGCAAGCCCAAGCGAGTTTGTGCGAAGAAGTGATTAGAAACCACCCGGAAAGTTATTTTTGGTTCCACAGGCGTTTTAAAAGCACCCACCCTGAGATTTATCAAAGATAGGGTTTTGTTTTAATCAAAAATTAAAAACTAAAGCCTTATTTTTAAGAAAACTTTTATTGATGATAAAAAACGCTTTTTAGTATTTTTGCATTCCATCATTCAATGAGAGCGGGAGTGATATTTCTCCAAAAACTCTTTTTTAAAACTTAAAAACCGCTTTTCTAAAATGGCGTTTCTGGCGTTTTTAACCAACTCTAAATAAAAATGCAAATTGTGCAAGCTGGCCAAACGAGCGTAAGTGAGTTCTTTAGCCCTAAAGAGATGGTGCAAATAGGCTTTAGAATAGCGTTTGCAAGCATAACAAGCGCAATTTTCTTCAATAGGGGTATCATCCAATTTATAGGGCGCGTTTTTGATAGAAATTTTGCCAGAATGCGTGAAAAGGGTAGCGTTTCTGGCGTTTCTGGTGGGCATCACGCAATCAAACATATCCACCCCCAAACCGATAGCGTCTAGGATATTTTCAGGCGTGCCTACGCCCATTAAATAGCGAGGCTTGTCTTTAGGGAGCAAGGGGGCGGTGTGCGCGATGGTTTCTAGCATTTCATCAGCGCTTTCCCCCACCGCTAAACCGCCTATAGCATAGCCATCAAAACCCTCATGCGTTAATCCCACGCTAAGGCTGCGCATTTTCAAATGCGTTCCGCCCTGGATAATGGCAAAAAGGTTGTTGCTCGGGCGGTTTTTTTGCTTGTGGTATTCTAGGCTAAGATTCGCCCATTTAGCGCTTCTTTTAATGGATTCTTCAAGGCGTTTTAAGGGAGCGGGCAAGCCCACTAAATCGTCTAAAACCATCATAATATCGCTATTCAAAGAATATTGAATGTCTAAAACTTTAGTGGGCGTGAATAGATGCTTGCTCCCATCAATATGGGATTTAAAAACAATCCCGTCTTCTTGCAATTTGACGTTATCGCTCAAACTGAAGGCTTGAAACCCTCCGCTATCGGTTAAAAAACTCCCCTGAAATTGAGCGAAACGATGCAAGCCCCCTAATTGTTCAACCACTTTCTCACCCGGCCTTAAATACATGTGATAGGTGTTGGCTAAAATGAGTTTAGCGCCTAAAATTTCTTGCATATCCATAGCGTCTAAAGATTTGATGCAGCCTTGCGTGCCTACTGGCATAAAAACAGGCGTTGCCACTTGAGAATGGGCTAAATTTAAAAGACCAGCTCGCGCGTGTTTGTCAGTCGCTTGGAGTTGAAAATCCATCGTTTAAGCCTTAATCTTGGATATAATGGCGTAATCATTTTTTAGGAAGTTTGGAATTGAAAAAAATCGCCCTTATTTTAGATGGCATTGTAGCAAAAAATTTTTTAGACTTGGTGCTAAGGCATTATTCTAATCATAATTTTTATATAGTGGTTGTCAAAAATGAGAGCCTTATCCCTAAAAACTACCCGAGCACTTTCGCTTTTCATTGTTTTGATGCGACTTCTAGTTTCAGGCTTTTGCAAGTGTTAAACGATGAGGTGAGCGATGCGTTTTTAATCATACAAGATTTTAAAGAACAGCGCATCATTCATAAAATCATTCAAACCCATTTCAAACGCATGCGCGTGGTTTTGAGCGTGAAAAAAGATAGCGAAAAAACCTTAGAAAACAATGAAGAAAATAAAGATGAAAAGCTTATTTTGATTGATGAATTTGAAGTTTTAGCCAATAAATTCATTTCTCGTTTGCCCAATATCCCTAGCACTCCTAGAGAGTTTGGGTTAGGCAAGGGCGAGATCATGGAGATTGATGTGCCTTTTGGGAGCATTTTTGCTTACAGGCATATTGGCTCTATCAGGCAAAAAGAATACAGGATTGTAGGGCTTTATCGTAACGATGTTTTGTTGCTCTCCACTAAATCTTTAGTTATCCAGCCACGAGACATTCTCTTAGTGGCGGGTAATCCTGAAATTTTAAATGCGGTGTATCTCCAGGTCAAAAGCAACGTGGGGCAGTTCCCAGCCCCCTTTGGTAAGAGCATTTATTTATACATTGATATGCGTTTGCAGAACAGAAAAGCGATGATGCGCGATGTGTATCAAGCCTTGTTTTTGCACAAACGTTTAAAGAGCTACAAGCTCTACATTCAGGTTTTACACCCCACTAGCCCTAAGTTTTACCATAAATTTTTAGCGCTAGAAACCGAAAGCATTGAAGTGAATTTTGATTTTTACAGGAAAAGTTTTATCCAAAAACTTCATGAAGACCACCAAAAAAAAATGGGTTTGATTGTGGTAGGCAGAGAGCTTTTTTTATCTAAAAAACACCGAAAGGCCTTGTATAAAACAGCCACCCCAGTTTATAAAACCAACACTTCCGGCTTGTCTAAAACCTCTCAAAGCGTGGTGGTATTGAATGAAAGCTTGGATATTAATGAGGACATGTCTTCAGTGATCTTTGATGTGTCTATGCAAATGGATTTGGGCTTGTTGCTCTATGATTTTGATCCTAACAGGCGCTATAAAAACGAGATTGTCAATCATTATGAAAATTTAGCCAACACGCTCAACCGCAAGATTGAGATTTTCCAAACCGATATTAGAAATCCTATCATGTATCTCAATTCTTTAAGAAATCCCATTTTGCATTTCATGCCTTTTGAAGAGTGCATCACGCACACGCGCTTTTGGTGGTTTTTATCCACTAAAGTGGAAAAATTAGCGTTTTTAAACGATGATAACCCTCAAATTTTTATCCCCATAGCGGAGTGAAAGAATGCAAGAAATTGTAATCCCTTTAAAAGAAAAAAGCTATAAAGTGTTTTTGGGGGAACTGCCTGAAATAAAATTGAAACAAAAAGCCCTCATCATTAGCGATAGCATCGTGGCCGGGTTGCATTTATCGTATTTATTAGAGCGCTTGAAAGCCTTAGAAGTCAGAGTGTGCGTGATAGAGTCCGGAGAAAAATACAAGAATTTTCATTCATTAGAGCGCATTTTAAACAACGCCTTTGAAATGCAATTAAACCGCCATTCTTTAATGATAGCCCTTGGTGGGGGAGTCATAAGCGATATGGTGGGGTTTGCGAGCAGTATTTATTTCAGGGGGATTGATTTTATTAATATCCCTACGACTTTACTTTCTCAAGTGGATGCGAGCGTGGGGGGGAAAACAGGGATCAATACGCCTTATGGCAAGAACTTAATCGGATCGTTTTACCAGCCTAGAGCGGTTTATATTGATCTGGCTTTTTTAAAAACCCTTGAAAAAAGGGAATTTCAAGCAGGGGTGGCTGAAATCATTAAAATGGCGGTGTGTTTTGATAAAAACTTGATAGAAACATTGGAAACAAAGGATTTAAAAGATTGTTTAGAAGAAGTGGTTTTTCAAAGCGTTAATATCAAAGCTCAAGTTATTATACAAGATGAAAAAGAGCAAAATATCAGGGCCGGGTTGAACTATGGGCATACCTTTGGGCATGCGATAGAAAATGAGACCAATTATGAGCGATTTTTGCATGGCGAAGCGATCGCTATTGGCATGCGCATGGCTAATGATTTAGCCCTTTCTTTAGGCATGCTCACTCTAAAAGAATGCGAACGCATAGAAAATTTATTGAAAAAATTTGATTTGATATTCCATTACAAAATCCTTGATCTTCAAAAATTTTACGAACGCTTGTTTTTAGACAAAAAAAGCGAAAATAAGACAATCAAATTCATTCTGCCCAAAGGCGTTGGAGCGTTTGAGGTTGCCTCTCATATCCCTAAAGAAACGATCATAAAGGTGTTAGAAAAATGGCATTAAGGGTATTATTATTCTTTTGTTTTTTGTTTTTACAAGCAGAAGATAAAAGCCAAGAGCTATTGTCCATACAAAAACAAATGGCTTTGGTGGATAAAAAACTCGCTAAAGACGATAATGTGTGGTTGAAAAAATTTGAAAACTATAAGATCTACAATCAAATTTATACCGAAAAAGAGAGCGTGAGGCAGGAATTAAGGCGTTTAAAAAACAAAAAAAGCAAGGATTTATTAAAGATTAGCACCTTAGAGCATACCTTAAAGGCTTTAGAATCCCAGCAAAAAATGTTTGAAAGCTATGGGGTCAATCCTTTTAAGGACTTGATAGAGCGCCCCAATATCCCCAATATCCCTAATATCGCTAACCCTATTGCGATCATTGATGGCATTTCTTTCATTAAAAGCATGCGTTTAAAGCATGAAAGTCTCAAAAGCAATCAGACTGCTTTAGAAGAAGTTTTAAAGCTTTTAGATCAAAAACACCAGCTTTTAAATCAGTGGCACGCTTTGGATAAAAGCGCGAAACTAAGCGATGAGATTTATCAAACTCAAGCCAAACGCTTGGAATTGCAAGGGGCTCAAAATATTTTAAAAACCACGATTGGGATTTTCCAAAAAGACAGCGATGAGGCTATAAGCATTGTCAAATCTCAAGTTAAAAACCAGCTTTTTAAATTGATTTATGTGTTTTTGGCAGCCCTTTTGAGCGTGGTGTTTGCTTGGATTTTAAAAATCATTTCCAGTAAATACATTGAAAATAATGAGCGCGTCTATACCGTGAATAAAGCCATTAACTTCGTGAATGTGAGCGTGATCATTTTGATCTTTCTTTTTTCTTATTTAGAGAATGTTACTTACTTGGTAACGGTTTTAGGCTTTGCGAGCGCGGGTTTAGCGATTGCGATGAAAGATTTGTTCATGAGCTTGCTTGGGTGGTTTATTATTTTGATTGGGGGGAGCGTGCATGTGGGCGATAGGGTGCGTATCGCTAAGGGGACGGATATTTTTATTGGCGATGTGCTAGATATTTCTATGCTGCACATTACGATTTTAGAAGATGTAACCTTTACCACTTATACGAACAACAGGAGAGCGGGCCGGATTATTTTTGTGCCTAATAATTATATTTTCACCACCATGTTTGCTAATTACAGCCATTTTGGGATGAAAACGGTTTGGGATGGGGTGGATTTTTGCGTTACATTTGATTCTGATTTTAAAAAAGCTTCTAAAATTGTGCTCAACATCGCTACAGAATTGTCTAAAGAATACACGGATATCACCTATAAACAGCTCAATAAAATGCGCGACCGGTATTCTTTAAGGAGTTTGAGCGTGAAGCCTCGATGCTTTTTGATGCCTGAAAATAACGGGATAAAAATCTCGGTGTGGTATCAAACCAATTCGTATGCGACCTTGTCTTTAAGGAGCAAGATTGTGGCTGAAATCGTTGAAGCTTTTTTAAAAGAAGAAAATATCCATATCGCTTATACGACCAGCAAGCTGCTTAAAGTGGATGCTGATGCTCTAGGCGATGGTTTTGGGAATAAAAGGGAACAAAAATGAAAAAAGTCTATTTCAAAACTTTTGGGTGCAGGACGAATCTTTTTGACACGCAAGTGATGGGCGAGAATTTGAAAGACTTTAGTGCGACTTTAGAAGAACAAGAAGCCGATATTATTGTGATCAATTCTTGCACCGTGACCAATGGAGCCGATAGCGCGGTAAGGAGTTACGCTAAAAAAATGGTGCGATTAAATAAAGAAGTGCTATTTACTGGTTGCGGGGTGAAAACCCAAGGCAAAGAGCTTTTTGAAAAAGGGTTTTTAAAGGGCGTTTTTGGGCATGATAATAAAGAAAAGATTAATGCGCTTTTACAAGAAAAAAAGCGTTTTTTTATAGATGACAATTTAGAAAACAAGCACTTAGACACCACGATGGTGAGCGAGTTTGTGGGAAAAACTAGGGCGTTTATCAAGATCCAAGAAGGCTGTGATTTTGATTGCAATTATTGCATTATCCCAAGCGTGAGAGGGAGGGCTAGGAGTTTTGAAGAGAGGAAAGTTTTAGAGCAAGTGGGCCTTTTATGCTCTAAAGGGGTTCAAGAAGTGGTTTTAACCGGCACCAATGTGGGGAGCTATGGGAAAGATAGAGGAAGCAATATCGCGCGATTGATTAAAAAATTAAGCCAGATTGCTGGATTAAAACGCATAAGGATTGGGAGCTTAGAACCTAATCAAATCAACGATGAATTTTTAGAGCTTTTAGAAGAGGATTTTTTAGAAAAACATTTGCATATCGCTTTACAGCACAGCCATGATTTCATGCTAGAGAGGATGAACCGAAGAAACCGCACTAAAAGCGATAGGGAATTATTAGAAACAATCGCTTCTAAGAATTTTGCTATCGGCACGGATTTTATTGTAGGGCATCCGGGCGAGAGCGAAAGCGTTTTTGAAAAAGCGTTTAAAAATTTAGAAAACTTGCCTTTAACGCACATCCACCCTTTTATTTACAGCAAACGAAAAGACACCCCCTCTAGCTTGATGCTTGATAGCGTGAGTTTGGAAGATTCTAAAAAGCGTTTGAATGCGATTAAGGATTTGATTTTGCATAAAAATAAGGCGTTCAGGCAATTGCAACTCAATCTCAACACGCCCCTAAAAGCCTTAGTGGAAGCGCAAAAAGACGGCGAATTTAAAGCCTTAGATCAATTTTTTAACCCCATTAAAATCAAAAGCGATAAGCCTTTAAGGGCCAGTTTTTTAGAAATCAAAGAGTATGAAATTAAGGAGAGGGAAAATCATGCCGTTTTCTAAAAATTTAGAAAACCTCACCGCTCCCTTCAAACGCATTAAAAACCGCTCGCTTGTTTTGGCGTTAGGGTTTTTGATCCTTACTTTTTGCTTGCTTCTTTTTTTAATTTTAAGCGATGTTTCTAGGCTCATATCGGGTAAGGACTTTTTTTATGTGATCCAATCTCACCCTAAGCAAACTCTAATTGAAGATGAAAATTATTTTTATGCTAACAAGGGTCTTTATAAAACCAACAAAGAAGCCTTTTTGAGAGCCTATAAAATCCCAGAAAGCATGCCCATAGAAAAACGAGAAAATTTAAGCAAGGTTTCTAAAATCTTTTTAGCGTTGCTTTTTTTTATTTCTAGCATGCTTTTTGGGATCTTTTGGCGCTTGCCTAAACGATTGGACACTAAAATGAGTTTAGAAAGCGCGACTAAAAACGAATTAGAAAATGCATTCCAGCGATACGATGCGCTAGGGGTGCATTTTGAAGACATTGCAGGGGTGGATGAAGTCAAAGAAGAATTACTAGAAGTGATAGATTATTTAAAAAACCCTAAAAAATACCAGGATTTAGGGATTTTTCTCCCTAAAGGCGTGCTTTTAATCGGGCCTCCTGGAGTGGGGAAAACCATGATCGCTAAAGCCTTAGCGAGTGAAGCCAGAGTGCCGTTTTTTTATGAAAGCGGGAGCGCGTTTTCTCAAATTTATGTGGGGGCTGGGGCTAAAAAAGTGCATGAACTTTTCATGCACGCTAAAAGGCATGCCCCCTCTATTATTTTTATTGATGAAATTGACGCTTTGGGTAAGGCTAGGGGAGGGCATAGGAGCGATGAGAGAGAGGCCACGCTCAATCAGCTTTTAACCGAAATGGATGGGTTTTTAAAAAACGATGAGGTGGTGGTGATAGGAGCGACTAACCAAATGGAAGTGATGGATGAAGCGCTATTAAGGAGCAAGCGTTTTGATCGACGCATTTTCATTTCTTTACCGGATTTACTAGAAAGGCAGAGCATTTTAGAAAAGCTTTTAGAGAACAAAAAGCATGCGCTCAATTATCTTAAGATCGCTAAAATTTGCGTGGGTTTTAGCGGGGCGATGTTAGCGACTTTAATCAATGAAAGCGCTCTAAACGCCCTCAAACACGAACGAAACGAAATCGCTGAGAGCGACATTTTAGAAGTGAAAGACAAGATCGCTTACGGCAAGAAAAAGCCCCAAACTTTAGACGAAAACCAAAAAGAATTAGTCGCTTTGTATCAAAGCGCGAAAGCCTTGAGCGCGTATTGGCTAGAAATTGAATTTGATAAAGCACCAATATTAGGGGAATTTATCGCTTTTAATGAAAATAAAATCCATAGTGAGAGCGAGATTAAAAATTACATTAAAGTGTATTTGAGCGGGACGATTATTTTAGAGTTGCTTTATAAGGAGCGTTATAGTCTGTCTAAACAAGATTTGCAAAAAGCGAAATTTTTGAATGAATTTATGGCCAGTGAGCTTCTTTTAGCCCCTACAAAAGAGTCTTTAAGCGTTCTTTATGAAGAGCAACTGGAGTTTTTAAAGCCGCAAATTGCAGCTTGCAAGCGATTAAGCACTCTACTATTAGAGCAAGAATATTTAGAACATTCCAATTTGTATGATTTGTTGAACGGGTGAAAATGCGTTTTTTTAGTGGTTTTGGGTTCGTTAATGAAAGCGTTTTGTTTGAAGAGTGGCTTTTAAAAGGGGCTTATGATATCTCAGGCTTTTCTATGGGGGCGATTAAAGCGATAGAATACGCTTATAGTGAAGTCTTGCAACAACGGCGCATCCATTCTTTGTTATTGTTTTCGCCTTGCATGTTAGCGCATAAGAGTTTGGCGTTCAAACGATTGCAACTTTCTTCGTTTCAAAAAGATCCGCAAAGTTACATGGATAACTTTTATAAGGAAGTGGGATTGGACGCCAAATTGGAGCGTTTTAAAAAAATGGGTTCTTTAGAAGAATTAGAATTTTTATTGAATTACAAGTATAGTGATTCTATAATTAGACTTTTATTAGAAAAAGGCGTGAAGATTGAAGTGTTTATCGGGTTAAAGGACAGGATCACTGACATTCAAGCCCTTTTAGAATTTTTTATGCCTTTAGTTCAAGTGTGGCAGTTTAAGGATTGTAACCATTTGTTGCAAAAATCTTAAAAAAGGTGGAAGATGAAAAAATTTGGTTTAGGGGTGTATTTGCTTCTTTTAGGTATTTTGGGCGGCTCTTTGATCATTCTAGGAGCGATAGTCGCGCCCATTGTTTTCAAAGCTTCAAGCATTTTACCTGAATTGAATCTAACGCCTTTTGAGAGCGGGAAACTCATGGCGCAAATCTTTGTGCGTTTCAATTATGTTTTAGGCGCGATCGGTTTTGTGGTGTTACTTTATGAAATCATTTCGTTTATCTACTATAAAAGATCGTTAGTGTATTTGATCCTTGGCGTGGCGATAGGGGCGTTGTGCTTGCTCTTTGTTTTTTATTACACGCCTTATATTTTAAACGCTCAAAAAGCGGGCGAAGCCGCGCTTCAAAGCGCTGAATTTGCCCGCTCGCACGCTCAAAGCGAATGGCTGTTTAAGGAATTGTTTGTGCTGGTGTGCGCTTTGTTTTTTTGGCGTTTGCTTGGAAAAAATGCGGTTTGATTTAAAGGGGAGGTTTTATTACTATTTTTGTTACTATCCAGGAAATGAGAAGGTAGCATTTTAATGAAAAAGTTTAAAAAGAAACCAAAAAAGATAACACGCAAGCAAAAAACAATCTTAAAGCGTCCTTTATGGCTCGCACCTTTATTAATCGGTGGGTTTGCTAGTGGGGTGTATGCTGATGGAACAGATATTTTGGGGCTTAGTTGGGGGGAAAAAAGCCAAAAGGTATGCGTGCATCATCCATGGTATGCTCTATGGAGTTGCGATAAATGGGAGGAGAAAACACAACAATTTACAGGAAACCAACTCATCACAAAAACTTGGGCAGGGGGTAATGCGGCTAATTACTACCACACTCAAAACAACCAAGACATCACAGCCAATTTAAAAAATGATAACGGCACTTATTTTTTAAGCGGTCTGTATAACTACACCGGAGGGGAATATAATGGGGGGAATTTAGACATTGAATTAGGCAGTAACGCTACTTTTAATCTAGGTGCGAGTAGTGGGAATAGCTTCACTTCTTGGTATCCTAATGGGCATACTAATGTTACTTTTAGCGCTGGGACTATCAATGTGAATAACAGCGTAGAAGTGGGCAATCGTGTGGGATCGGGAGCGGGCACGCACACCGGCACAGCCACTTTAAACTTGAACGCTAATAAGGTCAATATCAATTCCAATATCAGCATGTTTAAAACTTCGCAAGTGAATGTAGGCAATGCTAACAGCGCCATTACCATTGGTTCGGTTTCTTTAAGCGGAGATACTTGCAGTTCTTTAGCTAGTGTGGGTGTAGGGGCTAATTGTTCCACTTCTGGGCCTAGCTATTCTTTTAAAGGGACGACTAACGCTACTAACACGACTTTTAATAATGCAAGCGGTAGTTTCACTTTTGAAGAGAACGCCACTTTTAGCGGGGCGAAATGGAATGGGGGGACTTTTACTTTTAATAAAGGATTTAGCGCTACCAATAACACCGCTTTTAATAGCGGTAGTTTTAATTTTAAAGGCGTAAGCTCTTTTAATGGCACGAATTTTAGTAACGCTACATACACTTTCAACAATCAAGCCACCTTTCAAAACAGCTCCTTTAATGGGGGGACTTTTACTTTTAATAACCAAACCAATCAAAGCGCTCAGCACCCCCAAATTCAAAACAGCTCTTTTAGTGGTAACGCTACCACTCTTAATGGTTCTGTAATTTTCCAGCAAGCCTTTAACAATTCAAACCACCAACTGACGATGCAAAACGCTTCCTTTAATAACGCCACTTTCAACAATACCGGTAAAATCACCATTAATGAGAGCGCGAGTTTTAATGATACGACATTCAACACTTCTGTTGATACAAGCAACATGACCATTACCGGTAGCGTTACTTTAAGCGGTAAGAATGACTTGAACAATGGCTCAACCCTTGATTTTGGGAGTTCTAAAATCACTCTCACTCAAGGGACGACCTTTAACCTCACAAGTTTAGGGGATAAAAATAGCGTAACGATTTTAAATTCTAGCGGTGGGATCACTTATAATCATCTTTTAAACCATGTAATCAACAGCTTGACAAGCGCCTTAAAAACGAACGAAAGCTCTTCAGATCCGCAAAGTTTCGCTCAAGGTTTGTGGGATATGATCACTTATAATGGGGTTACCGGACAGCTTTTGAATGAAAACGCTGCAACCTCTAAACCCACTGACTCTTCGCCCTCTAAATCCTCTACAAACCCTACGCAAGTCTATCAAGTGGGCTATAAAATAGGGGATACTATCTACAAACTGCAAGAAACTTTTAACCATAATTCCATCATTATCCAGGCTTTAGAGAGCGGGACTTACACGCCACCTCCTGTTATTAGCGGCTCTAAATTTGACTTATCCGCTTCAAATTATATTAATGCTGACATGCCTTGGTATGATCATAAATATTACATCCCCAAATCCCAAAATTTTACAGAGAGCGGGACTTATTACTTGCCGAGCGTTCAAATATGGGGGAGCTATACCAACTCGTTTAAACAAACCTTTAGCGCGAGTAATAGTAATTTGGTGATCGGGTATAACGCAACATGGACTGGAAATAGCGTTTCTTCTAGCGACACGGTGTCTTTTGGGGACACTTCAGGGAGCGCTCTTAATGGGCATTGCGGGCCTTGGCCCTATTACCAGTGCACAGGCACGACTGATGGCGCTTATAGCGCTTATCATGTGTATATCACAGCGAATCTGCGTTCTGGCAATCGCATAGGCACGGGTGGGGCAGCTAATCTAATCTTTAATGGGGTAGATAGCGTCAATATCGCTAACGCTACCATCACGCAACATAACGCCGGAATCTATTCAAGCTCTATGACTTTTTCCACGCAAGGCATGGATAATTCGCAGAATTTGAATGGCCTAAACGCTAATGGCAAACTTTCCGTGTATGGCACCACTTTCACTAACGAAGCTAAAGATGGGAAATTCATTTTCAATGCAGGGCAAGCGGTTTTTGAAAACACCAACTTTAATGGAGGGAGTTACCAATTCAGCGGCGATAGCTTGAATTTTTCAAATAACAACCAGTTCAATAGCGGTTCGTTTGAGATTGGTGCAAAGAATACTATTTTTAATAACGCTAATTTTAACAATAGCGCTTCTTTTATTTTCAATAATTCTAGCACGACCACTTCGTTTATGGGGGATTTCACTAACGCTCATTCAAATTTGCAAATCGCTGGGAACGCTGTTTTTGGGAACTCTACTAATGGCTCTCAAAATACCGCTAATTTTAATAATACCGGCTCTGTTAATATTTCAGGGAATGCAACCTTTGATAATGTGGTGTTTAATGGCCCTACGAACACGAGCGTGAAAGGGCAGGTTACTCTCAATAATATCACTTTAAAAAACTTGAACGCTCCTTTGTCTTTTGGCGATGGGACGATTGCTTTTAGCGCTCATTCGGTTATTAATATTGGTGAAGCTATCACTAATGGCAACCCTATCACCCTTGTAAGCTCTTCTAAAGAAATTGAATACAACAACGCTTTCAGTAAAAATCTATGGCAGCTCATCAACTACCAAGGGCATGGGGCAAGCAGTGAAAAGCTCGTCTCTAGCGTGGGTAATGGCGTTTATGATGTGGTGTATTCTTTCAATAACCAAACCTACAATTTCCAAGAGGTTTTTTCACCAAACAGCATTTCTATCCGGCGTTTGGGCGTTGGCATGGTGTTTGATTATGTGGATATGGAAAAATCGGATCATCTGTATTATAGAGATGTTGTCGGTTTTATGACCTACATGCCTAATAGCTATAACAATAATTTAGGGAATGCAAACAACACCATTTACTATTACGACAACAGCATTGATTTTTATGCGAGCGGGAAAACTCTATTCACTAAAGCGGAATTTTCTCAAACATTCACCGGGCAAAACAGCGCGATCGTTTTTGGGGCTAAAAATATATGGACGAGCGTAAGCGATGCGCCGCAGTCTAACACCATCATTCGCTTTGGGGACAATAAGGGAGCAGGGAGTAATGATGCGAGCGGGCATTGCTGGAATTTGCAATGCATAGGCTTTATTACAGGGCATTATGAAGCGCAAAAGATTTACATCACCGGTAGCATTGAAAGCGGGAATCGCATTTCTAGCGGTGGGGGCGCGAGCCTTAATTTTAACGGGCTTCAAGGCATTCTTTTAACGAACGCGACTTTGTATAATCGCGCCGCTGGGACGCAAAGCTCATCTATGAATTTTACCTCTAATAGTGCGAACATTCAGGCTCAAAACTCCTATTTTATAGACGATACCGCACAAAATGGCGGCAACCCTAATTTTAGTTTCAACGCTTTGAATCTGGATTTTTCTAACAGCTCTTTTAGGGGCTATGTGGGGAAAACGCAATCTGTTTTTAAATTCAATGCCGTTAATGCGATCAGTTTCACCAACAGCACGAATTTAAGCTCTGGTTTGTATCAAATGCAAGCTAAAAGCGTGTTGTTTGACAATTCCAATTTAAGCGTTTCAGTGGGGACAAGCAGTATTAAAGCCAATGCGATCAATCTTTCTCAAAACACCTCTATCAATGCGAGCAACCATTCAACCTTAGAACTTCAAGGCGATTTGAATGTGAACGACACCAGCTCGCTCAACCTCAACCAAAGCACGATTAATGTTTCCAATAACGCCACGATCAACGATTATGCGAGCTTGATTGCGAGCAATAACGCTCATATCAATTTTAATGGGACAACCAATTTCAATTCAGCGGATATTACTACGAGTTTGAATCATTCTTCTATCGTGTTTAAGGGAGCGGTTTCTTTAGGAGGGCAGTTTAATTTAAGCAATAACTCTTCTTTAGATTTTCAAGGCTCTAGCGCTATCACTTCTAACACGGCGTTTAATTTCTATGATAACGCTTTTTCTCAAAGCCCCATTACTTTCCATCAAACTCTTGACATTAAAGCGCCCTTGAGTTTGGGAGGCAACCTTTTAAACCCTAACAATAACAGCGTGCTGGATTTAAAAAACAGCCAGCTTGTTTTTAGCGATCAAGGGAGTTTGAATATCGCTAACATTGATTTACTAAGCGATCTGAACGATAACAAGAATCGTGTGTATAACATCATTCAAGCGGGTATGAATAGTAATTGGTATGAGCGCATCAACTTCTTTGGCATGCGCATCAGTGATGGGATCTATGATGCTACTAACCAAACTTATAGTTTCACTAACCCCCTTAATAACGCCCTAAAAATCACCGAGAGCTTTAAAGACAACCAGCTAAGCGTTACGCTCTCTCAAATCCCGGGCATTAAAAACACGCTTTATAACATTGGCTCTGAAGTCTTTAACTACCAAAAAGTTTATAACAACGTTAATGGCGTGTATTCTTATAGCGATGACGCAGAAGGCGTGTTTTACCTCACTAGCAATGTGAAAGGCTATTATAACCCCAACCAATCCTATCAAGCTAACGGCAGCAATAACACCACGAAAAATAATAATCTAACCTCTGGATCTTCTATCATCTCGCAAACCTATAACGCGCAAGGCAACCCTATTAGCGCATTACATATCTATAACAAGGGCTATAATTTCAATAATATCAAAGCGTTAGGGCAAATGGCTCTCAAACTCTACCCTGAAATCAAAAAGATATTGGGGAATGATTTTTCGCTCTCAAGTTTGAACGGCTTAAACCCTAATGCGCTAAACCAGCTTGCCAAACTCATCACGCCTAGCGATTGGAAAAACATTAACGAGTTGATTGATAACGCAAACAATTCGGTCGTGCAAAATTTCAATAACGGCGCTTTGATTATAGGAGCGACTAAAATAGGGCAAACAGACACCAATAGTGCGGTGGTTTTTGGGGGCTTGGGCTATCAAAAGCCTTGCGATTATACTGATATTGTGTGCCAAAAATTCAGAGGCACTTATTTAGGGCAGCTTTTGGAGTCCAGCTCGGCTGATTTGGGCTATATTGACACGACTTTTAACGCTAAAGAAATTTATCTTACCGGCACTTTAGGGAGTGGGAACGCATGGGGGACTGGGGGGAGCGCGAGCGTAACTTTTAACAGCCAAACTTCGCTCATTCTCAACCAGGCTAATATCGTAAGCTCGCAAACCGATGGGATTTTTAGCATGCTAGGCCAAGAGGGTATTAATAAGGTTTTCAATCAAGCTGGGCTTGCTAATATTTTGGGCGAAGTGGCGATGCAATCCATTAACAAAGCCGGGGGATTAGGGAATTTGATAGCGGATATGCTAGGGAGTGATAGCGTGATTGGAGGGCATTTAACGCCTGAACAAAAAAATCAAACCCTAAGCCAGCTTTTGGGGCAGAATAATTTTGATAACCTCATGAACGATAGCGGTTTGAATACAGCGATTAAGGATTTGATCAGACAAAAATTAGGCTTTTGGACCGGGCTAGTGGGGGGATTAGCCGGACTAGGGGGCATTGATTTGCAAAACCCTGAAAAGCTTATAGGGAGCATGTCCATCAATGATTTATTGAGTAAAAAAGGGTTGTTCAATCAGATCACCGGCTTTATTTCCGCTAACGATATAGGGCAAGTCATAAGCGTGGTGTTGCAAGATATTGTCAAACCGAGCAACGCTTTAAAAAACGATGTAGCGGCTTTAGGCAAACAAATGATTGGCGAATTTTTAGGCCAAGACACGCTCAATTCTTTAGAAAGCTTATTGCAAAACCAGCAGATTAAAAGCGTTTTAGACAAAGTCCTAGCGGCTAAAGGCTTAGGGTCTATTTATGAACAAGGCTTGGGGGATTTGATACCTAGTCTTGGTAAAAAAGGGCTTTTCGCTCCTTATGGCTTGAGTCAAGTGTGGCAAAAAGGGGATTTTAGTTTCAATGCGCAAGGCAATGTTTTTGTGCAAAATTCCACTTTCTCTAACGCTAATGGAGGCACGCTCTCTTTTAACGCAGGGAATTCGCTCATTTTTGCCGGAAACAATCATATTGCTTTCACTAACCATTTTGGAACGCTTCAATTATTGTCTAATCAAGTTTCTAACATTAACATCACCACGCTTGATGCCAGCAACGGCCTTAAGATTAATGCCGGTAGTAACAATGTTTCCGTGTCTCAAGGCAATCTGTTTATCAACGCTAGTTGCGCCCAACAAAGCGATCCAACTACAGCTAAGATTGCAAACCCTTGCGCGCTTAACGCCCAAAGCGCGAATGACGCTTCTTCTAATAATGCGTCAAATAACGCGCCAATCGCCTTGAACAATAACGATGAAAGCTTGATGGTTACGGCGAATGATTTCAATTTTTCAGGCAATATTTACGCTAACGGGGTGGTTGATTTTTCAAAAATTAAAGGCTCTGCAAACATTAAAAACCTGTATCTTTACAATAACGCTCAATTCCAAGCCAACAACCTTATTATTTCCAACCAAGCGGTGTTAGAGAACAACGCTAGCTTTGTAACGAATAATTTAAACATTCAAGGGGCGTTTAACAACAACGCCACGCAAAAAATAGAGGTGCTTCAAAATTTAGTGATCGCTTCAAACGCTTCTTTAAGCACCGGTGTTTATGGGTTAGAAGTAGGGGGGGCGTTGAATAATTTTGGGGCGATCCATTTTAATTTAGAAAATTCTCAAACGCCTGTAAATCCGCTCATTCAAGCAGGAGGCGTGATCAATCTCAACACTACCCAAACGCCTTTTATGAATGTCAATAACAGCATAGCGAATAACACGACTTACACTTTATTGAAAAGCAGCCGTTACATCAATTACAATATCAACCCCGATAGCTTGCAATCGTATTTGAAGCTCTATACCTTAATCAATATCAACGGAAACCACATAGAGGAAAAAAACGGCGTGTTGACTTATTTGGGCCAACGGGTTTTGTTGCAAGATAAGGGGTTATTATTAAGCGTAGCGTTGCCTAACTCAAATAATGCCTCTCAAAACCATATTTTAAGCCTTTCTGTTCTTCATGACCAGATTAAAATGTCTTATGGCAACAAGATCATGGATTTTACCCCCCCTACCTTACAAGATTACATTACGGGCATTCAAGGGCAAAGCGCGCTCAATCAAATTGAAGCTGTTGGGGGGAACGCTATCAAGTGGCTTTCAACATTGATGATGGAAACTAAAGAAAACCCACTTTTTGCGCCGATTTATTTAAAAAACCACTCTTTGAATGAAATCTTAGGCGTAACAAAAGATCTTCAAAACACCGCAAGCTTGATTTCTAACCCTAATTTTAGGGATAACGCTACCAACCTTTTAGAATTGGCGAGTTACACCCAACAAACCAGCCGTTTAACAAAACTCTCTGATTTTAGGGCTAGAGAGGGAGAGTCTGCTTTTTCTGAGCGCTTGTTAGAGCTTAAAAACAAGCGTTTCAGCGATCCTAACCCTGGAGAGGTTTTTGTCAAATACTCTCAACTTAGCAAACACCCAAATAACCTTTGGGTTCAAGGGGTGGGAGGAGCGAGCTTTATTTCTGGGGGCAATGGCACGCTTTATGGCTTGAATGTGGGCTATGACAGGTTGGTTAAAAATGTGATCCTTGGGGGTTATGTGGCTTATGGGTATAGCGGTTTTAATGGGAACATCATGCGTTCTTTGGGTAATAATGTGGATGTGGGGATGTATGCGAGGGCTTTTTTAAAAAGAAACGAATTCACTTTGAGCGCGAATGAAACTTATGGAGGCAATGCAACTAGTATCAATTCTTCTAATCCTTTGCTCTCTGTGTTGAACCAACGCTACAGCTACAACACCTGGACAACGAGCGTGAACGGGAATTACGGCTATGATTTCATGTTCAAACAAAAAAGCGTGGTGTTAAAACCTCAAGTGGGCTTGAGCTATCATTTCATAGGCTTGAGCGGGATGAAAGGCAATGATGCCGCTTACAAACAATTTCTCATGCATTCAAACCCCTCTAACGAATCGGTTTTAACGCTCAACATGGGGTTAGAGAGCCGTAAATATTTTGGTCAAAATTCCTATTATTTTGTAACGGCGAGATTGGGTAGGGATCTTTTGATCAAATCTAAAGGCGACAATACGGTGCGTTTTGTGGGTGAAAACACTTTATTGTATCGCAAGGGGGAAGTTTTCAACACTTTTGCGAGCGTGATTACAGGGGGCGAAATGCATTTGTGGCGTTTGATGTATGTGAATGCGGGGGTGGGGCTTAAGATGGGCTTGCAATACCAAGACATTAATATAACTGGGAATGTGGGCATGCGAGTGGCGTTTTAGCTTTTTTGCTATAATGCTTCGTTCAAATTTTATGATTAGGTTTTTCTATGTTTAATTATGAAGAGCTGTTTCAAACTCACAAAACCCCTTTTTACCTCTATGATTTTGACAAAATCAAACAGGCTTTTTTGAGTTATAAAGAAGCGTTTAAGGGGCGTAAGTCTTTGATTTGCTACGCTTTAAAGGCGAATTCCAATTTGAGTATCCTCTCTTTATTAGCCCATTTAGAGAGCGGGGCGGATTGCGTTTCCATAGGTGAGATACACAGGGCTTTAAAAGCCGGGATCAAGCCTTATAGGATCGTGTTTAGCGGAGTGGGTAAAAGCGGATTTGAAATAGAACAAGCCCTAAAACTCAACATTTTATTTTTGAATGTAGAAAGTTTTATGGAATTAACAACGATTGAAACAATCGCTCAATCTTTAGGGATAAAGGCTAGGATTTCCATTAGAATCAACCCTAACATTGACGCTAAAACGCACCCCTATATTTCTACCGGTTTGAAAGAAAATAAGTTTGGCGTGGGAGAAAAAGAAGCTTTGGAAATGTTTCTTTGGGCTAAAAAAAGCGCGTTTTTAGAGCCTATTAGCGTGCATTTTCATATCGGATCACAGCTATTAGATTTAGAGCCGATTATAGAAGCGAGCCAAAAGGTGGCTAAAATCGCTAAATCTTTGATCGCGCTAGGGATAGATTTGCGTTTTTTTGATGTGGGCGGAGGCATTGGCGTAAGCTATGAAAATGAAGAAACGATTAAGCTTTATGATTACGCGCAAGGGATTTTAAACGCGCTTCAAGGCTTGGATTTGACCATTATTTGTGAGCCGGGCCGATCCATCGTGGCTGAGAGTGGGGAATTGATCACGCAGGTTTTGTATGAAAAAAAGGCTCAAAACAAGCGCTTTGTGATTGTAGATGCGGGCATGAATGATTTTTTACGCCCGAGTTTGTATCATGCTAAGCATGCCATAAGGGTTATAACTCCCTCTAAAGGGCGTGAGATCTCGCCTTGCGATGTGGTAGGGCCTGTGTGCGAGAGCAGCGACACTTTTTTAAAAGACGCCAATTTGCCAAAATTAGAGCCAGGCGATAAAATAGCGATTGAGAAGGTTGGGGCTTATGGCTCTAGCATGGCCAGTCAATACAATTCGCGCCCCAAACTCCTAGAATTAGCCCTAGAAGATCACAAAATCAGAGTGATAAGAAAAAGAGAGGCTTTAGAAGATTTATGGCGGTTAGAAGAAGAAGGCTTAAAAGGGGTTTGATTAGATGCAAAAGAATTTGGATAGTCTTTTAGAAAATTTAAGGGCTGAAATTGATTTGTTGGATAATGAATTGAGCGATCTTTTAGACAAACGCTTAGAAATCGCTTTAAAAATCGCGCTCATCAAACAAGAAAACCCCATTTATTGCCCTAAAAGAGAGCAAGAAATTTTAAAACGACTCAACCAAAGGGATTTCAAGCATTTGAATGAAGAAATTCTTACGGGTTTTTATGCAGAGGTTTTTAAGATTTCTAGAAAATTTCAAGAAAACGCCCTAAAAGAGTTAAAGAAATAAAAGAGAGTTGCCATGTTTGAAAAAATTACCCTAGCGCATAAGGACTTGTTTTCAAGGTTTCTACAAACTCAAAAAATCGTTTTATCGGATGTGAGTTTTACCAATTGCTTTTTATGGCAGCACGCAAGGCTCATTCAAGTGGCGGTGATTAGGGATTGTTTGGTGATTCAAACCACTTATGAAAATCAAAAACCCTTTTATTTCTATCCTATCGGTAAGAGGCCGCATGAATGCGTAAAAGAGCTTTTGAAATTAGAAAAAAATTTAAGATTCCACTCCCTGACTTTAGAGCAAAAAGACGATTTGAAAGACAATTTTGTAGGGGTGTTTGATTTCACTTACAACAGAGACAGGAGCGATTACGTTTATTCTGTTGGAGAATTGATCGCGCTCAAAGGGAAAAAATACCATAAGAAAAAAAACCACTTAAACCAGTTTTTAACCAATTGCGCAAATTTTGTTTATGAAAAAATTTCTCCTCAAAACAGAAAGGAAGTTTTAGAAGCCTTTCAAGAGTGGTTTTTAGAAAGCCAGACCGATGATATAGGGCTAATCAATGAAAATAAGGGCATTCAAAGCGTGTTAGAAAATTATGAAAGCTTGGATTTAAAGGGGGGGCTTATTAGGGTTAATGGGGAAATAGCCTCGTTTAGTTTTGGGGAAGTTTTAAACGAAGAGACCGCGCTCATCCACATTGAAAAAGCCCGCGCAGATATTGCAGGCGCGTATCAAATCATCAACCAACAATTGCTTTTGAATGAATTTAGCCATCTAACTTACGCTAACAGAGAAGAAGATCTGGGATTAGAGGGCTTAAGAAGGTCTAAGATGAGCTATAACCCGGTGTTTTTGATAGACAAATACGAAGCCGTTGCTAAAAATTAAATGATTTTTGGGGATTTTAAATATCAAAAAAGCGTTAAAAAACTCACAGCCACTAATCTTAATGAGCTTAAAAACGCCCTGGATTTTATCTCTCAAAATAGGGGTAAGGGGTATTTTGTGGGGTATCTTTTGTATGAAGCGCGTTTAGCGTTTTTAGATGAAAATTTTCAAAGCCAAACCCCTTTTTTGTATTTTGAACAATTTTTGGAAAGAAAAAAATACTCTTTAGAGCCTTTAAAAGAGCATGCGTTTTACCCTAAAATCCACAGCCCTTTAGATCAAAAAACTTATTTCAAGCAGTTTAAAGCCGTTAAAGAGCATCTCAAAAACGGCGATACCTATCAAGTGAATCTCACAATGGATTTATTTTTAGACACTAAAGCCAAACCAAAGCGCGTTTTTAAGGAAGTGATACACAACCAAAACACGCCTTTTAAGGCTTTGATAGAAAATGAGTTTGGGAGTATTTTAAGCTTTTCGCCGGAATTGTTTTTTGAATTAGAGTTTTTGGACACAGCGATTAAGATTATTACAAAACCCATGAAAGGCACGATCGCTCGCTCAAACAACCCCTTGATAGATGAAAAAAACCGATTGTTTTTGCAAAATGATGACAAAAACAGAAGCGAAAATGTGATGATCGTGGATTTATTGCGTAACGATTTGAGCCGCTTGGCCTTAAAAAATAGCGTGAAAGTCAATCAATTGTTTGAAATCATCAGTTTGCCGAGCGTGTATCAAATGATAAGCGAGATTGAAGCTCAATTGCCCCTAAAAACCAGTTTGTTTGAGATTTTTAAGGCGTTGTTCCCTTGCGGCTCTGTGACCGGATGCCCTAAAATCAAAACCATGCAAATCATTGAAGAATTAGAAAAACGCCCTAGGGGGGTGTATTGCGGGGCGATAGGCATGGTTGGAGGAAAAAAAGCCCTTTTTAGCGTGCCTATCCGCACTTTAGAAAAAAGAGCGTGCGAAGATTTTTTGCATTTGGGGGTAGGGAGTGGGGTAACTTATCAAAGTAAAGCGCTAAAAGAATATGAAGAGAGCTTTTTAAAAAGCTTTTTTTTGATGCCCAAAATAGAATTTGAGATCGTGGAGACGATGAAAGTTATCAAAAGGGATCAAAAATTAGAGATTAACAATAAAAACGCCCATAAAGAACGCTTAATGCATAGCGCCCAATATTTTAACTTTAAATACGATGACAATCTTTTAGACTTTGAATTAGAAAAAGAAGGGGTTTTAAGGGTTTTATTGAATAAAAAGGGCAAGCTCATTAAAGAATACAAAACCTTAGAGCCTTTAAAAAGCCTAGAAATCCGTTTGAGTGAAACCCCCATTGATAAACACAATGATTTTTTATACCATAAGACCACTTATGCCCCTTTTTATCAAAAGGCTCGAGTGCTCATTAAAAAAGGCGTTATTTTTGATGAAATCTTTTATAACCAGGATCTAGAACTCACTGAGGGCGCTAGGAGCAATCTTATTTTAGAAATCCATAACAGGCTTTTAACCCCTTATTTTAGCGCGGGCGCGTTAAACGGGACGGGTGTTGTGGGGTTGTTAAAAAAGGGTCTTGTTGGGCATGCCCCTTTGAAATTACAAGACTTGCAAAGAGCGGCTAAAATCTATTGCATTAACGCGCTATATGGCTTAGTGGAAGTGAAAATCAAATAACTATAAAAATAGAGTAACTAAAACCTCATTTTTAGAAATAGGTTACCCAATAGAACAAAAAAGTTAAAACTCGCCCACAATAATCATAATGATTAAAGTTTTTATATTCATTATAAATCCGTTTACACAATTATTTTATAAATTCAAGTAGAGGGTTTGTAGGAACTCTCATCAAAAAACAAGGAATATAACATGAGACATGGAGATATTAGTAGCAGCCCGATACTGTGGGTGTAGCGGTAGTTAATTATAAGATGCCTAGACTCCACACTAAGAATGAGGTGTTGGAAAATTGTCGCAATATCGATAAGGTGATTGGTGGGGTCAAACAGGGTTTGCCCGGGTTGGATCTGATTATTTTCCCTGAATACAGCACGCATGGGATCATGTATGACAGACAAGAAATGTTTGACACAGCCGCAAGCGTTCCTGGAGAAGAAACCGCAATCTTTGCTGAGGCTTGTAAGAAAAACAAGGTTTGGGGAGTGTTCTCTTTGACAGGGGAAAAACACGAGCAAGCCAAAAAGAATCCCTATAACACTTTGATTCTTGTCAATGATAAGGGTGAGATCGTGCAAAAATACCGCAAAATCTTGCCTTGGTGCCCTATTGAATGCTGGTATCCTGGGGATAAAACTTATGTGGTTGATGGGCCTAAGGGCTTGAAAGTTTCTTTGATCATTTGCGATGATGGGAACTACCCTGAAATTTGGCGCGATTGCGCGATGCGTGGGGCAGAACTCATTGTGCGCTGTCAAGGTTACATGTATCCGGCTAAGGAGCAACAAATTGCGATAGTGAAAGCTATGGCGTGGGCTAATCAATGTTATGTAGCGGTAGCGAATGCGACCGGCTTTGATGGGGTGTATTCCTATTTTGGGCATTCTAGCATTATTGGTTTTGACGGGCATACTTTGGGCGAATGCGGGGAAGAAGAAAATGGTCTTCAATACGCTCAACTTTCCGTGCAACAAATCCGTGATGCGAGAAAATACGACCAAAGCCAAAACCAACTCTTCAAACTCTTGCACAGAGGTTATAGTGGGGTTTTTGCTAGCGGCGATGGGGATAAGGGTGTGGCGGAATGCCCTTTTGAGTTTTATAAAACTTGGGTTAATGACCCCAAAAAAGCTCAAGAAAATGTAGAAAAAATCACTCGCCCAAGCGTGGGTGTGGCCGCTTGTCCTGTGGGCGATTTGCCCACGAAATAAGGGGCAAAAGGAGGGGGGCTTCATAGAAGCTTAAAAGCATTTTTAATGTCTCTTTTTAGAACGCTTAAAAACCACCAAAAAATTACAAATATTTCGTTAAAGACAAATTGTTGATTTTGTTCGTGGAAGCCAGAACGGCGTTATAGTTGTTAGTGAGATTGGAAAATTTGTTGTAAGTTTCTGCCATATCTGTGCCGGTCGTTTCCCCACGAATGCTTTGAACTTGTGTTTTTAAAACTTCATTACGCCTGATAATGTTCTCAAACGCTTTACCATGAGCGCCGTTTTTAGCGATCATTTTTTCTATGTGATCGCTCAAGTGATCTATAAGGGTGATGCCGTTTTGAATGCCTAAATTACGCATATCGCTAGAGTAAGTATCCCCTAAAGCGTCCGGGCGATAAATCCCTTTTCTTACAGAAGTGATGATATTTTCTAATTGATCAAAAAAATTCACGCTGGGCTTGTCAATAATGAGAGCGTTATTAGCGTTTAATTTAAGGCTTGGTTTGTCGCTGTGCAAGGCGTTTTGAGAAAAATCATTCGAGTCCTTATCAAAAAGCATGAACTGCATTTTGGTGTTGGAATGCATGTTATCTTGGATAATGACTTTTCCCTCTTCATTCAAATTAACAGAAAGGTTGTCTTTAGCTTGTTTTAACAATTCAATAAAGCGCTCCTTGCTTTCTTTGGAAGTGGGGTTATCGCTGATTTGTTGGTAGATGGCTGGGTCAGTATTGCTGTAATTGAGCGCGATACTCATCGCATCCATAAGCTGCCTGTAAGTTACTTCATTGGGTTTAGAAGCTTGAATATCAGCGCTTGTGGGGTCATAAAGTGGGATTTTAACGCCATTAGGCAAACTCAAAAAAGCCCCATTATTATCCAAGTTTATTTGCGCTTCCAAAAATAAGCCATTCACATCGTTTAATTTCATGTTAAAAACGCTATTTTCCAAACTCCCCTTAGCGGCTTCACTCAGTTTAGTAGAGCCATTAGCTGTGCCATTTTGAGCGGTTTGAGCGACATTGCTTTCTAATTTTGCCCCTTCTTTATTGAAATAGGTTTTTTGGTATTCGCTCGCGTTATTAGTGGGGATACCGGCCACTTCTAGCCCTTTTTGATCTAGGGTGCTTAAAGCCAAAGAAATAGGCGATTCTTTAGAAGAATTGTCAATAATATTCAAACGCCCGTTTGTTTCAATTTCCACATCCACTTCATTATTGAAGCGTTCTTTAATCGCGTCTTTCAAATCTTTAATCGTAGAATTTTTCACGTCTAAAAGAATGGGAATATCCAAACCAATAGGGAGGTTTGGGATTTTAATAGCGCTTGTTTCGTCCAAACGGCTGGCATTGATTTTTAAAGTTTCCACGCTATCGCCAAAAATCTCGCTCAATTTAGTGTTTTTGTTGGCTAAAACATTGTCTTTAGTGACAAACACGCTAGGGATTTCAAGCGTTTTAGGATTATACATGTTAGGCACCGCTTTAACTTGGCTCAAACTCCTATCCGTTACAAACGCGCTTTTGACGTATTCAGTAACCCTTTTTCCGCTCGAACGCAAGGCGTCTAAATCATCAAAATCCCCATCGCTAGAAATCAAATGAAAATCCAAATTTTCACTGCCGGGCGTTAGGTTTTTGATCTCAATTTGCCCCCAATTGTTCAAACTCACATCCACGACTTTATTTTGCGAAGTGTTCCCGTAAGCATGAGCGATTTTATCCAACAAATCGCTCACTTTAGAGGCACTCTCTTGGTTTTGATAGGCTTTATCCAGCGCGAATTTTTCTTTAAAACTAGAGCCATCAGGCCTAACGCCCTGCAAATAAAAAAAACTCTTTAGGGTCGTTGGTAGGGTCTTTGTCGTTATCGCCGATGAGCTCTCGCAAGGTATCGCTGGGTTTAATGAAAACTTCTTCAGGCAATGAAGAATGCTCTAAAGCGTCCATCACATCAGGGTGGAGCTTGTTTTGATTGAATAATTTAATGTTGGTGGTAATGAGTTTGTGTTTGTCTTTATCGGTGCCTAAAAACAAATCTTGCCCGCTGATATTATAAGGCACAAGGTTATCAGAGCTAATAAGCGCGTTTAAATCTTCGCCATTGCCATGGTATTTCCCATTACTATCAATGGGAGGTCTATCCACCTTACTGCCCCCAAATAAAAATTCCCCCCCTATAGAGGTGTTAGCAACATTCATCATATGCTCTTTTAAGCGTTCTAAATCGTTAGCGATAGCGGCGCGAGAAGTTTCTGAATGCACATCGTTAGCGGATTGGATGAGTTTGGTTTTAAACGCCTCCATCGTTTTAGAAAATTCTTGCAAGGCTTTGTCGGTATTGAGCGTTGAAGTGTAAGCGTTTTGAGCCACATCAATGCCTTGATCTAAGGTGTTTTCTTCGTATTGGAATTTTAAATTCTGGTTGTTAATGTCGCTGTTTTGATAACCATAACGGATTTTTAGCCCTGAAGCGATCTGCGTGTTAGCGTCGTTGATTTTATTTTGTAAAGCGTTTTGATAGTGATTCATTTGGTTGTATTTTGAGTCAAAGGTAACGCGCATGATCAAATCCTTATTGGTTTTTTAACAAACAAGCTAAAAGTATTCCAAAACAAGTTAATAGCAATTGTAAGTGGTTTGAGTGGGGCAATGCGGGGTAATAATGGCGGGTTAAATGGGGTGTTTTTGAGTAAAAAAATTCTTTTAATATGAATTTAATCTAAATTTAAAGTTAAATTTTAGCAAATACTCACTATAATAAGCGTTTATTTTAAAAAGAGCGTTCAATTTTTAAGGAATAGAAATGTCATACGCAATATTCAAGCATGGCGGTAAGCAATATAAGGTCGTTGAAGGCGATATTGTTTTATTGGATAAAATGGATAAAGAGCCTAAGGCTTTAGTGGAATTAGTGGAAGTGTTAGCCGTATCCAAAGAGGGCAAACTCTCTTGTGGGAAACCCTTTGTGAATGGGGCTAAAATTGAAGCGGAAGTGATCAATGAAGGGCGCGGCAAAAAAGTCATCACTTTTAAAAAACGCCGACGAAAAGACAGCAAAACCAAGCGTGGTTTTAGAAGAGATTTCACTCGTGTGAGAATCACTAAAATTGTAGCATAAGGAGTATTAAACAATGGCACACAAGAAAGGTCAAGGGAGCACGCAGAATAACAGAGATTCTGCAGGAAGACGCTTAGGCGTGAAAAAATTTGGCTCAGAATTTGTGAGAGCAGGGAATATTATCGTGCGCCAAAGAGGCACTAAAATGCATCCTGGTAATAATGTGGGCATGGGGAAAGACCATACCTTATATGCGCTCATAGATGGCGTTGTGAAGTTTGAGCATAAAGACAGAAACCGCAAAAAGGTTTCTGTGGTTAGTCAAAATTTTGGGGAGTAGGGTAACCTTTTTAGAATAAATTAAGTTTTAGGTGTTCATTAAGCACCTATAAATGCGATAAAGTATTTATAATTTAGTTCTCTACTCTTTGTAGAATATGTTGTGGAGGCTAGTTTATGAATAATGTTCTTGTTAAGGGTTTGTTTTTTTTCTTTTGTTGTTTGGGTTCTTTTTGAAAGCTTCAGAAAGCCCAAACGCTACTCTTAATCCCTCTAAGGAAAATGTTTCTGTTGAAGAGCAAAAGCGTTTTGGAGGCGTTTTGGTTTTTGCAAGAGGCGCTGATGGCTCAAGCATGGATCCGGCCTTAGTGACTGATGGCGAAAGCTATGTGGCAACGGGCAATATTTATGACACGCTCGTGCAATTCAAATACGGCACCACAGAAATTGAACCGGCCTTAGCGACAAGTTGGGAAATATCCCCAGATGGTCTTGTGTATACCTTTCATTTACGCAAAGGGGTTTATTTCCACCAGACGAAGTATTGGAATAAAAAAGTGGAGTTTAGCGCTAAAGACGTGCTGTTTTCGTTTGAGCGCCAGATGGATAAGGCTAAACGATACTACAGCCCAGGGGCTAAAAGCTATAAATACTGGGAAGGCATGGGCATGTCTCATATTATTAAGAGCATTGAAGCTTTAGATGATTACACGATCAAATTCACGCTTAATGGGCCAGAAGCCCCATTTTTAGCCAATTTGGGCATGGATTTTTTGAGCATTTTGAGTAAGGATTACGCTGATTACTTGGCTCAAAATAATAAAAAAGACGAGTTGGCTAAAAAGCCTGTTGGGACAGGGCCTTTCAAATTCTTTTTATGGAATAAAGATGAAAAAATCATTCTTTTAAAAAATCAGGATTATTGGGGATCTAAAGCTTATTTGGATAAGGTGGTGGTGCGCACCATTCCTAATTCTTCCACTCGCGCTTTAGCGCTACGCACCGGTGAAATCATGCTCATGACTGGGCCTAACCTTAATGAAGTGGAGCAATTAGAAAAACTTCCTAATATCGTGGTGGATAAAAGCCCCGGGTTGTTGGCGAGTTGGCTTTCGTTGAACACGCAAAAAAAGTATTTTAACAACCCTTTGGTGCGTTTGGCTATCAACCATGCGATTAATGTGGATGATTACATTAAGGTGATTTATGAAGGCTTTGCTCAAAAAATGGTCAATCCTTTCCCGCCCACCATATGGGGTTATAACTACAACATCAAACCCTATGAATACGATTTGAAAAAGGCTAAAGAGTTACTGAAAGAAGCGGGCTATCCTAACGGCTTTAAAACCACCATTTTTACCACTGCCACTCGTAACCCAAAAGGAGCGGTGTTCATACAAGCGAGCCTGGCTAAAATTGGCATTGATGTGAAAATTGAAGTGTATGAGTGGGGGGCTTATTTGAAAAGAACGGGATTAGGCGAGCATGAAATGGCGTTTGCAGGCTGGATGGCAGACATTGCGGATCCGGATAATTTCTTATACACCTTATGGAGCAAGCAAGCCGCCTCAGCCATACCCACTCAAAATGGTTCCTTTTATAAGAGCGACGCCTTTTCCGATCTGCTCATAAAGGCTAAACGGGTTTCGGATCAAAAAGAGAGGGAAGCCCTTTATTTAAAGGCTCAAGAAATTATCCATAAAGATGCACCCTATGTGCCTTTAGCCTACCCTTATTCAGTGGTGCCGCACTTGTCTAAAGTCAAAGGCTATAAAACGACTGGAGTGAGCGTGAATCGCTTCTTTAAGGTGTATTTAGAAAAATAAAAGGGGTTGCATGCTGAGTTTTATCATTAAGCGTATTTTGTGGGCGATCCCCACGCTGTTTGGAGTGAGCATTATCGTGTTTATGATGGTGCATTTAGTGCCAGGAGATCCGGCGTTAGTGATTTTAGGCGAAAAGGCCAATCAAGCCGCTATTGACGCTTTAAGGGAGCAGTTTGGTTTGAATAAGCCTTTAATAGAGCAGTATTTTTTCTTTATCAATAATGTGTTGCATGGCAATTTTGGCACTTCTATCATGACTGGTGAGCCTGTGATGCATGAGTTTTGGCAACGATTCCCGGCTACGGTGGAATTGGCTTTGATCGCTCTGTTTATGGCTCTTGTTTTGGGTATTAGCGTTGGCGTGTTGGCTGCGATCAAACGCTATAGCGTGTTTGATTATTCCAGCATGACTTTCGCTTTAGCCGGGATTTCTATGCCGGTGTTTTGGCTAGGGCTCATGCTGATTTATATCTTTAGCGTGCAATTGGGGTGGTTGCCTGTTTTTGGGCGTTTGAGCGATGTGTATTATTTAGATGGCCCCACAGGTCTTTATTTGATAGACAGCCTGATCGCAAGGGATTATGGGGCGTTTGTGGATACGATCAAGCACTTGATTTTGCCTAGCATTGTGTTAGCCACGGTTTCTACCGCTGTTATTGCCAGAATGACTCGCGCGAGCATGGCAGAAGTGTCTAAAGAAGATTATGTGCGTACCGCTAAAGCTAAGGGGTGTAGCTCCTTTAGGGTGATTTTTGTGCACACTTTGCGTAATGCTTTAATCCCTGTAACGACTATCGCAGGCTTGATGTTGGCCGGGCTTTTAGGGGGGAGCATGATAACTGAAACGGTTTTCTCATGGCCTGGGATTGGTAAGTGGATTGTTAATGCGCTCAACCAGCGCGATTTCCCGATTATCCAGTCCATGTCTTTGATTATTGCCATGATGTATATTGGGGCTAATCTCTTAGTGGATATTTTATACGCTTTTATTGATCCTAGAATAAGGTTGTCATAATGGAGTCTTTTAGAGAGTTTATCCAACAATTCAAAAAAAATAAGGCAGCGGTCGTTGGGGCTTGGATTGTGCTTTTATTGGTAATTTGTGCGATTTTTGCGCCCCTTTTAGCCCCGCATGATCCTTATGTCCAAAACGCGCAAGATCGCCTTTTAAAGCCTATATGGGAGCATGGGGGGAATGCTAAATACCTTTTAGGCACCGATGATTTGGGGCGCGATATTTTGAGCCGCTTGATCTATGGGGCCAGGATTTCTTTAACCATAGGGATTGTTTCTATGGGGATTGCGGTCTTTTTTGGCACGATATTAGGGCTAATAGCGGGGTATTTTGGAGGGAAAACAGATGCAATTATCATGCGTATCATGGACATCATGTTCGCTTTGCCCTCCATTTTATTGATCGTGATTGTGGTTGCGGTGTTAGGGCCTTCACTCACTAACGCCATGCTCGCTATTGGGTTTGTGGGGATTCCTGGGTTTGCAAGATTGGTGCGCAGTTCCGTGCTGGGCGAAAAAGAAAAAGAATACGTGATCGCTTCTAAAATCAATGGTTCTTCGCATCTTCGTTTGATGTGTAAGGTGATCTTCCCTAATTGCATTATCCCTTTGATCGTGCAAACGACAATGGGTTTTGCTTCCACGGTTTTAGAAGCGGCCGCACTGAGCTTCTTAGGTCTTGGGGCCCAACCTCCCAAACCTGAATGGGGAGCGATGCTGATGAACTCCATGCAATACATCGCTACCGCTCCTTGGATGCTTGTTTTCCCTGGGGTGATGATTTTTTTAACGGTCATGAGTTTTAATCTGGTAGGCGATGGCATCATGGACGCTTTAGATCCTAAACGGGCCTCTTAAAAGGAGCTTGCATGATTTTAGAAGTTAAAGATTTAAAAACTTATTTTTTCACCGATAAGGGCGTG